>JBDLJI010000311.1:0-3080 GCA_039714455.1 Thermodesulfobacteriota bacterium | reverse complement strand
TTAAAATACACCGGATCAAGCCGCTCACTGCAGTCCTGGCAGTGGATGAAGTCGGCAGTCCAACGATTCTCGCCACCTTTGCTGTAATTGCTGCACTTTTGCCCATGGCATTTGTCTCCGGTCTCATGGGTCCCTATATGAGGCCGATTCCGGTGGGTGCTTCTGCCGCTATGCTCTTTTCTCTGTTGGTTGCCTTTATTGTCAGCCCCTGGCTCAGTTACAAGGTACTGAAGAACGTTAAAAGTGATGGACAGGCGGAAGAACAGGACAGCAAATTGCTCAGTCTGTACGATAAGCTTCTGGGCCCGCTTGTCGACAGCCGTTTTAAAAGAATTATGGTTCTGCTGCTGGTTGGGATACTTCTCTTTCTGTCCTTGCTGCTGCTACCATTTAAAAAAGTCACCGTTAAAATGCTGCCCTTTGATAACAAAAGCGAGCTACAGGTGATAATTGACATGCCTGAAGGTTCAACGCTGGAGGAAACAGCTGCCCTGACCCGAGAGATGGGCGAGTATTTAAAGACAGTACCAGAGGTGACTGATTTCCAGTCATATATCGGCACGGCTGCACCGTATAATTTCAATGGACTCGTGCGGCATTATTTTCTGCGTTCCGGCAGTAATGTGGCTGATCTGCAGGTCAATTTTGCAGCAAAACACCACCGGGTACAGCAAAGCCATGACCTGGCAAAAAGGCTGCGTCCGGAGCTTAAGAAAATGGGTGACCGCTACGGAGCCAGCATCAAGATTGCAGAGATTCCTCCCGGCCCGCCGGTTCTCAGCACACTGGTGGCCGAAATTTACGGGCCTGACCCTGACCGTCAGGTGGAAATCGCCCAACAGGTAAAGCAAATATTTACTGAAACCGATGGCGTCGTTGATGTTGACTGGTTTGTGGAAGATGAGCAGCAGAAAATCAGCCTGATTGTGGATAAGGAAAAAGCTGCAGCCAACGGAATCAGTACGGAAGCAGTGGCCAAGAGTTTGCGCATTGCCTTAAGCGGCATGAATGCAGGTATAATTCATTATGAAAAGGAAAAGGAGCCTGTGGAGCTTTTCCTGCGGCTGCCGCTATCTGAAAGGGCTGACCCGGCAGCCTTAAAACGGATAAGCATTCCTGCGTCGGACGGTACCCTGGTGCCGCTGGCCGCCCTGGTCCGCACCGAGATGAAAACAGTTGAAAAAACCATTTACCATAAAAATCTCAAGCGGGTGACCTATGTGACAGGTGATGTGGCAGGCGCCATGGAGAGCCCTGTGTATGCCATTCTGGAGTTGAAGGAAAAGATCAGGCAAATGCAGCTTGCCGAGGGGTATGAATTGAAACAATACTCTGCAGTGCAACCTTGGCTCGAAGACAAGTACTCAATGAAATGGGATGGTGAATGGCATATCACGTATGAAGTTTTCCGTGATCTAGGTATTGCCTTTGGGGCTGTTCTCATCCTCATTTACGTCCTGGTTGTGGCCTGGTTCAGGAGCTTTGTGACGCCGCTGGTTATCATGGCGCCGATCCCACTCACCTTGGTTGGAATCCTGCCCGGCCATTGGTTTTTCAACATCTTTTTCACGGCCACTTCGATGATCGGCTTTATTGCCCTGGCCGGCATCATTGTGCGTAATTCCATTCTGTTGGTGGATTTTATTCAAATGGAGTGGCGCGACTGCGGCGACCTCCGGCAGGCTTTGATAACAGCCGGTGCTGTGCGGCTGCGCCCCATTGTCCTGACAGCCGCAGCGGTGGTGGTTGGCTCCTTTGTCATGCTGTTTGATCCCATCTTCCAAGGCTTGGCAATTGCCATGATGTTCGGGGCGGTGGCTGCCACCGGCCTGACCCTGGTCGCAGTCCCACTGCTCTATTATGAATTTTTCAAAACAAAGCCCTGCCCTCTCCAGGCAGACGATTTAGTTGAATAAACAGAAAGCATATTTACAAAAGTAATAAAAATTAAGGAGTTTAAAAATGATAGTAAACGACTGGATTCACGTAATCGCCGGCATCTTTATTCTCTCCAGTGTTGCACTGGGGGCCCTGGTTCATCACAATTGGTACTTTGCCACTCTGTTTGTAGGCCTCAATCTCTTACAATACGGCTTCACAAAATTTTGTCCACTGGCAATAATCTTGAAGAAAATAGGTGTACGGGAAGAGTAATTTAAGGTTCCAAGGTTCCAAGGTTTCGAGGTTTCAAGGAAAAAAAACAAAACCTTTTTTATTAGCCGCAGACATTTGTAACTGCCTGAAGTTAATTGAAAATTGAAGATTGAAGATTTATGGAAAAAGATCTTCGATCTTCAATTTTCAATATTTACAGCACCAATTACCCGTCACATCCAGGTCCCAGTGCTGCTTTTTACCAAGGGACAGGCTATGGCAATTACGCTAAATAAAACCTTTCAACTGGAAGGGACTAAACTTCTGTAACAGTTATTGCGCCTTCGGGACAAACCTCAATACAGGTTTCACATCCAAGGCATTCGTCCATGTTTACAGGCTCAGACTTACCTTCTACCATTTCAAATACTTCTGATGGACATGCCTCTACGCATTCTTCATCACCATTACACTTATCCTTGTCTACAACTACTTCCCACATCAGTACACCTCCTTAGGTCTATTCCTAAACAACTTGTCTAAGTTTCATACAACTTCTTCATTTGCCTGTAAAGCAATATTGCCACTTAGTCACTGAGGCATAACGTCGCAGGTATAAGAAAATCCTTGATTTGTTATGAGCATATGCTTATTATAAAACTATAAAGGAGGTATAATTGTTATGCCAAGACCGGTAAATTGCAGGCAAGTTGATAGGTTACCTGCGAGCACTTATTTTAAGCCCAAGGGCGTACCAAAATCATCCTTGACTGTTCAGGTATTGACGCTAGATGAATTAGAGGCACTGCGCTTGGCAGACATGGAGGGACTGTATCACAGTGCAGCGGCTCAAAACATGGGCGTTTCCAGACAGACGTTCGGCAGGATAATTGATAACGCCCACAGAAAGGTGGCCCAGGCCCTGGTCCAGGGCCAGGCACTTGAAATCAAAGGAGGTGAAGTAAAGATGACAGCAAGAAAATTTA
>JBDLJI010000310.1:0-3094 GCA_039714455.1 Thermodesulfobacteriota bacterium | reverse complement strand
CATGGCAAATGTTTCCGGCTGCTCCATGATTATCACTTTATAGCATTACTGTTTTAACGATAACAGCAAAAATTATGTCCCACATAAAAAGCAGATCAATCTCAAATTCGATTAAAATATATTATTTCTTCCCTTCTGCTTTAAATTGACAACATGCTTGAAATGATTAACTTTGTTGCGCAACACAACTGTTGGCATTACATTTCAAAGAATTGTCAGCCCCGCAAAAGGATCTCCACTGACAAATTTTGTACACGTAATAAGCTGATATTATTAGGCTCCGTTGATGAATGCGAGACTTTTTACGCTTGCACCATCAATTGAGCGAAAATAAAGAACCTTGAATTCTCTTCATCTTTTATGATAGCCTCTTGCAGATTTTAAGGTCGGGATATTCATTTATGCACTGCAAAAGCAAACAGAGAATTAAGAATATAAGCTAATATCTTTCATTGAAGTGAGCACATAATAATGTCGAAATCATTAATTATAGTCGAGTCACCTGCAAAAGCGAGAACACTGAAGAAGTATCTTGGAAAGGACTATGATGTCAGGGCGTCTGTCGGTCATATTCGAGATCTGCCGGTCAGCAAACTGGGTGTTGACATCAAAAAAGAATTTGCTCCCCAGTATGTCACAATCAAGGGCAAGAGCAAGATTATAAGTGATCTTAAAAAAGCTGCGCAAAAAGCTGATGAGATATATCTAGCTCCTGACCCTGACCGAGAAGGAGAAGCCATTGCCTGGCATATCGCCCATGTTTTAAAATCGGGCAAAAAACCGATTCAAAGAGCCCTGTTCCATGAACTCACCCAAAAAGCAATTCGTGCTGCCATAGAAAACGCCACCAGCATCGACCACAATAAATTCCAGGCACAGCAGGCCCGCCGCATTCTGGACAGACTGGTGGGGTACCAGATTTCTCCCCTGCTCTGGGAAAAGGTAAGAAGAGGCCTGTCTGCAGGCCGGGTGCAGTCCGTTGCTGTCAGGATGATCTGCGACCGCGAGAGTGAAATAGAAAAATTTCAACCGGTGGAATACTGGACTATCAGTGAGAATTTGGAAGGAAAAAATCCTCCCAGATTCATTGCCAAGCTCGATAAGGTTTCCGGTCGCAAGGCTAAGGTGGAAAACGAGGAACAGGCTACGGAAATTGTCTCAACCCTGAAAACGGCTGAACATACTGTAAGTGCAGTTGACAAAAAAGAGCGCAAGCGCTATCCGAGTCCCCCCTTTATTACCAGTACCCTGCAGCAGGATGCCAACAGAAAATTTCGCTTTCCTGCCAAAAGGACCATGGGACTGGCCCAGAAGCTTTACGAAGGAATCGAGTTGGGCGACAGAGGGCCTGTTGGATTAATCACCTACATGCGTACAGACTCAACCCGCATAAATGATGAGGCTCTTGCCGAAGTACGGGAGTTCATCCAAAAGGATTACGGGCCGGATCTATTGCCTGCAAAACCGGTTTCCTATAAATCTTCAAAGGCTTCACAGGATGCCCATGAAGCCATCCGACCAACCGATGTCACCTTGACACCGGAGAAGGTCGCCCCCTATCTTGAAAAAGGATTGCTCAAACTTTATACGCTGATCTGGAAACGGTTTGTTGCATCCCAGATGTGTCCGGCCATATTTGATCAGACCACAGTTTCCATCACGGCCGACAAATACCTGCTCAAAACCCAGGGTGCGATTCTGCGTTTCAAAGGTTTTATGACCCTTTACGTTGAATCTACAGGTGACGAAAACGGCGAGACCAATGGCAAACCGGAAAAAGCGGATAAGGGCAGCGCCATTATTCCTGATGTTGCAACCGGAGACATATTAAAACTGTCAGCCATTGAACCGAAGCAGAATTTTACCCAACCACGGCCAAGGTATACAGAAGCGACACTGGTCAAGGCACTTGAAGAAAACGGGGTTGGGCGTCCAAGCACCTATGCTGCCATCATATCAACTATTCTTGACAAAGAATATGTCATACAGCAACAGAGAAAATTCATGCCAACTGACCTTGGCAAACTGGTCAATGAACTGCTGGTAGCTCACTTTCCTGCAATAATGAACATTGAGTTTACCGCTTCCATGGAAGAAAGTTTAGACAAGGTTGAAGAGGGGGAGAGCAATTGGGTCAAACTTTTGCAGGCCTTCTATGATCCCTTTGAAAAAACCCTTTCTGCTGCCAAACAGGACATGAAATCTGTAAAAAAACAAGGTCTCCCAACAGATCTCCCCTGTAAACTCTGCGATGGCAATCTGGTGATAAAATGGGGCAAAACAGGGGAATTTCTGGCCTGTGAAAATTATCCGACATGCAAATTTACACAGAATTTCAAAAAAGATGAGAACGGCACGATCATACCCATTGAAAAAGAAGAGCCGGTTGATTCAGGGGAAAAATGTGAGAAATGCGGCAGGCCCATGGTCTACAAGCATGGCCGTTATGGAAAATTTCTGGCCTGCTCAGGATATCCCGAGTGCAAGCATATACGGGCCGAGACAACAGGTGTAAAATGCCCTGAGGAAAACTGCGAGGGTGAACTTGTCCAGAAGGTTTCAAAGAGGGGAAAGGTCTTCTTTAGCTGCAGCACATATCCAAAATGCAAATTTGCCACCTGGGATCGACCGGTACCCAAACAATGCCCGAGCTGCTCCAAACCATTCCTTCTTGAAAAGAAAACAAAAGAGGGGGCTGTTCTGCAATGTATGGATAATGCTTGCGGTTATTCAGAGCCTTTGGCATAACCATATATTATGGGACACCGCCTTTTTGACAACCTATCAAAATCCTTTATACGGCAACCGATAATCCATGCAGCAGGTAAAGAAAAAACACCGTAAAAAAACGAGTAGGGAACTTGCCATGCTCTGTGTGCATGCCGCAGTAGAGAAGAAAGCTGAAGACCCGATTGTTTTGGATGTCAGGGGAGTCTGTTCTTTCACTGACTATTTTGTCATCATCAGCGGGCGCTCAACCCGACATGTTCAAGGCCTTGCAGAGGCAATTGAGGCTGAACTTCGCAGCAAAAGACTTTCCACCACCAAGTCAGAGGGACTGCAAGAAGGCACCTGGGTGCTGCTTGATTATAAC
>JBDLJI010000309.1:0-3097 GCA_039714455.1 Thermodesulfobacteriota bacterium | reverse complement strand
GTATATCGGTGCTGCTGTTCTTTTGCTGTTAGGCGTTTCCTTACTCTTCAGCAACAATGTTTCCATCATGCAGATGCCGGAAGTATGGGCCGGCTATTTCTCCGACCGCGCCGGTGGGATGCTCAATTTCGGCGATCCGGCCCTTCTTCCACGCTATCTGCATTTTATGGCCTCTGCAGTGGCAATCGGCGGGCTGGCCATAGCCCTTTACTTTGAAATACGCAAACGCAGGGGCGCCACCGATGGCGATGAATGGATCAAACTTGGCTGCAACTGGTTTACGTATGCAACCATCATAAACTTCGGAATCGGCTTCTGGTTTCTGGGTGCCCTGCCTGAAACAGCCTATGCCCCTGCTACTCTGGGCGGCAAGGCATTCTTTATCCTGATAATCGGCTCCGTGGCAACCATCATTCCGTCAGTGGTCTATGCCCAGACCGGCAGAATCATCCCGGCAACCGGTTGGGCCCTTGTCACAGTTCTCCTCATGACTCTGGCACGTGATATCTTACGACTGACTTACCTCAAACCATATTTCAGCCTGTCGGAGCTGCCCTATGTTCCGCAATACTCACCTTTCATCATCTTCCTGCTGGCCGTTCTCGGGGGTGTTTACCTTGTCGGCTGGATGCTGAAAACTGTCTGGAACTCAAAGGAGGTAGCGTAATGAATTATCCTGTATGGCAGCTTGAGTTCTTAGGCGGTGGTTTCCTGATTGCCGTAATCGCTATCATCCATGTCTATATTGCCCAGTTTGCAGTTGGCGGCGGCCTGTTCCTGGTACTGACCGAGCACCTGGGCCGAAGACGGAATGATCCAAGCATTATTGACTTTGTCAGAAAACACACCAAATTCTTCCTGCTCCTCACCATGGTGTTCGGTGCCCTGACCGGGGTGGGGATCTGGTTTACCATCTCTCTCTTAAATCCTTCGGCAACTTCTGTGCTCATCCACACCTTTGTTTTTGCCTGGGGAACGGAATGGGTCTTTTTCGTAACCGAAATCGTCTCCCTGTTTATCTACTATTATACCTTTGATCGGCTTTCCAAACGCAACCATCTGATTATAGGCTGGATCTATTTCGGTGCTGCCTGGATGTCACTCTTCGTGATCAACGGCATCATCGATTTCATGCTCACTCCCGGTGCCTGGGTGGAAAACAATTACTTCTGGAGCGGCTTTTTTAATCCAACTTTCTGGCCGGCACTTTTTTTTCGCACCTTCTTTTCTGTAATGATCGCCGGCCTTTTCGGTTTTCTCACTGCTTCCTTTCTCAAGGACAATGAATTGCGCACCACCATGTTACGCTACAGCGCCAAATGGCTCCTGGTTCCTTTTATACTCTTTCTGGCCTCTTCCTGGTGGTACAGGGCTGCCCTGCCCCCACACATTGAAGAGATCATCTTCCAGAAAATGCCGCAGCTGCGTAACGCCATCACCATCTTTATGGCCTGCTCTCCTCTACTCATCCTGGGAGGATTTGTCATGGCAATCAAAATGCCGTCAGGTCTCAGCCGCTCCATGGCTGCTGTTATGCTGATTATCGGCCTCATGTATTTTGGTGCTTTTGAATTCCTGCGTGAAGGCGGCAGAAGGCCATACATTATTTATGATTACATGTACTCCAATGCCATCCTGAAAAAAGATATGCCCCGGGTTGCTCAGGCCGGTGTGCTCCAAGAGGCTAAGTGGGTTGAAAATCGCACAGTAACTGAAGATAACACCCTTGCTGCAGGCAGGGAACTCTTTGATATCCTCTGCCTGTCCTGCCACTCAATCGGCGGACCATTAAACGATATCCGGCAACAGGTGTACATGAGTTCGCCGGAGGAGCTAAACCTTATCTTTGCTACGATGGGCAGCGAGCGGCCTTACATGCCGCCCTTTCCAGGGACTGAATCTGAAAAACAGGTTCTGGTAAATTACCTGAACACTGTGATGCGCAAATAAACAAATTGGACCAGAATAGTATCCAATTTGCAGCAAACCATCTCCAATAGTATTACAAAAAAGACCTCTCATTATCCTTTGAGAGGTTTTTTTCTATCCACTGTCTTGCCTCAGTCCTTAGTCTCTTGATCTCAGCCCTATCTTCTCCTCACTTCTCACTCTTCACTCTTCACTTCTATTTTTTCCTCAGCCCTCAGTCCTCAGTCTTTAATCTTTTCACTCACTTACTATCGCTCTGACTCGTGCTAATACGTCGCTTATGACGGATTCAGGTGCTTTTTCCACAAGCTGCAGGCCTCTTTCCACAAAATCGATCATTTTTACCTGCTGACAAAGGACCACGCCTTTAATCTGCTTGCCGTTCAGAGAAACTTCAAAACCATGTCCCCTCACCCTACAGGTGATCGGTGCAGCCATAGCCAGTAATACTTTTTTATTGAAGGATTCGGGAGAAAGAATAAGGGCGGGTCTTTTACCCATCTGTTCATGACCTGCCGCCGGATCAAAATTGGTCCAGACAATATCACCTCGTTTCGGAATATATTTTTTCTTAGCCATTACCAGACTTCCCTGCCAACAGGTTCATCCTCAAGCCATTCCTTATCTTCCTTATCGATCTTCATTGCCCCTGACCTGCATTGGCTGAGAAGTTCATCCAGTTTATATTCCTTCTTTCTTTCAATTGGCGTGATAACTATTTTCCCGTTTACCACTTCAATATCAACCAGCTGATCAAGATGCAGGTCAGTTGATTCAGCAACTGCTTTGGGAATCCTCGTAGCCAGACTGTTGCCCCACTTCTTTATTGTCATCCGCATAATTACAATCCTCCCAAATGTATAGACATTGTTTATACTTGAACAATAGCAACAAATGACTCATGTGTCAACATTGTTTATACATATTAAAACCCTATAAGTAATCACAACAAAAGCACCGCCCATCTCCAGGTCCGGGCTTTCAATAATTAAAAATTTTATCTTCAATAGTATTTCAAAAAAAACCTCTCATTATCCTTTGAGAGGTTTTTTCTCTTCTATTCAATGTCTTATATTGCCTCAGCCCTATCTTCTCACTTCTCACTCTTCACTTCTATCTTTTTCTCAGTCCTATCTTTTCCTCAGTCCTCAGCACTCTCAGTCCTCAG
>JBDLJI010000308.1:0-3124 GCA_039714455.1 Thermodesulfobacteriota bacterium | reverse complement strand
CTCCTTTAAGGCAGCGAGATTGCTAATAAAAACAGGCAAAACAAGATTTGCCTTACAGGTCTTCAGCGCTTACCTAAGCTATTTAGGGTACAGCCCTAATAGTAAATAATTTTTGATATTAACTTAACAATGCTGTGAGTTAAATAAAAAAATATACGTTTGACCTTCGAAAAAAAGCCTATTCTTTTAATTGCACTGAGAGCTTGCCTTCTTCCACTCTAATGTATTCAATGCCCTCAGAAAACGCCTTCCAGAACCCCTGATCACCGCCAAATTCTTTGACCAAGTCAACATTTTTAATGCCGCCGATCCAGGAATTTGGCAATGGAGCACCCCACAAACTTATACCCCGTAACATCACCACCGGTTTTGCATCTTCATAACGGAACTCCAGACCAGCACTCAGCTTCAATGTTTTGCCACCGAGAATGGGTAAATCCGGATCCAACGGAAGAATAAGTTTTGCGCTGGCCAGATTATCCGATAGATCGATTGCGAGCTTTTCCGCCAGAGCAGTATTTTTTGCCAGCAATGCATTTAATTCACGCTCAGAGAACGCTAAATGGCGGCTCGCTGCATCTTCACTATATTTCCCCGGAGTCAGCATTTTACCGTCTTTATCAGCTAGAGCATTTTTCGATCGTGTTGTCTGGTCCAGTCTGTCTAACTTATCAGCCAGTGCTTGTGATTCGGACTTACTTAATTCAACCGGCTTAAACTGCTTGGGGAAAAAATATAATGTGCTTAACCAAACCGTCAGAATTGATGTAACAACCGCAATCCCTATTACCAGAAAGAAAAGCTTTATGCCGCTCAAGCGTTTCTTTTGACCCTGCTCTTTTGCATTTATATCATTAACAGTTTCCATACACCCCTCGCTTTTGTCTCCCCTTTTGAAATTGCCGACAGCTTTAATAACATCTCTCGGCTCCAAAACTGTCATCCGCTACAAGAAGGAATAATTTACTATTTAGAATAGTATCGTAACTTTCGTAAAAGTCCAGGTCTCTTGCTAAAATGTTGACCTTTGACCACCTTATTCTGAGTCAAGGTGTCAACTGGCAATGTTAACTTTCTAAATGGGTCTGCGAGTTTCAATTGATAGCAGCTATACGCAACAAAAGCTGTTTTTCCTTTTTAATATTAGTCTGTTACGCTGTTCCTATTTTCGTCTTTTTTTTGTTTTTGTCAAGCTTTTTTCCTGTTTCAATGCCTTAATCGTGAATTGGAGTTTGGCAGTATGGGCGATGACCGCTGCATGACGGTTTCCATGGCCTTAAAATAATCTCTCTGCACCTTGAGATTAAAGACGGTACAGTATTTCTGGGTGGTGGTTATCCAGTTGTGGCCTAACAGATCCTGGATAGTCGACAGTTCGGCATCGGCATTCAGCATTTGGGTAGCCATGGTGTGCCGCAGAAGGTGGCAGGAGATTTTTAGGCCGGTTTTCCTGGCATAGTATTCCATTCTACTCTGGATACCCCGCACTGATATGCCCTGTCCCTTGCAGCTTCCCTTTTCCACCAGGAAGATTTCTCTGGCCTTGGATTTTGGCCTCAGCCGCAAGTATTTATCCAGAGCAAGATAAGCATCATCACTTATATAAACGACCCTGTCCTTCCGGCCCTTGCCATTATGCACAACGATCCTTTTGCGACGCAGGTCAACAGCGGCAAGTGTGAGGTTAGCTACTTCCGCTACCCGCAGGCCGCAACGCAGCATCAGGGTAAACATGGCCCGGTCCCGATGCTTGGTGATTACGGCAAACAAGGTGTCAATATCCTCTTCCTTTACATAACGAGACAGAGGTGAAGGAAGTCGGAGAGCAACTTTCTTCCGCACCGGATTGATGACATTGATTTTCTCTTCATATTGTATGTAATCATAAAAGATGCGGATGCAGGACAGATGACAGTTGATCGTTTTGGGATACAATTGTTTGTCCATAAGAAAATCTATGTAGCCGGCAATATTGTCTGGCGTAGCCGCTTCAATAGGAATATTGAGCCAGCGGATATAATGCTGCAGCATATTGAGATAATTTTTCACCGTATGCGGAGAATAGTTTTTCCTTTTAAGGTGACGGCGGAAGTTTATGATAGCATTAGTAACGTCCATGTATTCCACCTCGTTCAATAACCTCCATGGCTTTAAAATATTCTTCTTCTCTGGTTCTGTCCGTCAGTCGTGCATACTGCCGCGTCACCTCAAGGCTGGAATGCCCCAGGAGCTGCTGCAGCACCTCCAGTCGCAGACCCGCATTCAACAACTCGCTGGCAAAGGTATGCCGCAGGCAGTGGATGGTATACCCCTTGTCGGATAACCCAGCTTTCTCCAGATATTTTGTAAATCTGTTGCGGACAGCTGCATAGCACAGAGTGGGCCGTCGGCTGCTGTAAAAAAGCATGTCCTGCTGAGTGTCCCTGACCGCCAACCAGGCCTCTGCCGCTTCCACAGCATCTTCGCTTAGATACACAACCCGGCCTCGATAGTTCTTTTCACCCACGTAAATTAAAATTTTCTTCTCAGGTAGATGCAAATCACTTGCTCGCAAGTCCAGTAGCTCACCAACCCGCATTCCAGTCCGGAGCAGCAGGAGAAAGAAAGCACGATCCCTGGTGTGATCCAGGACTGAAAGCAGTACTCTTACATCTACCGGATCAATGGCTCGGGGTAATGAAACAGGCATCTTCATCTTGATCCGCCTGGTAAGAATATCCGCATCAACAACTTTATTTTCAACAAGATACCGGATAAAGCTGTAGACAGCCTGCGTCCTATTCCGAACACTTCTAACCCCCAAACCTCTATCCTGCTCCTGCTCTATAAACGCCTCAATGTCTTTCCTGGTGATGTCAGGAAGATCACGGCTGTTAGCCTTCAGCATTGCAAGGAAAAATCTTACAGCTGTTCCACTGCTTGCAAGTGTGCAACTCTTGCAGTTGCGGCGGAACTTGTGCTGCATGTAACTGATAGCATGTTCCTGGCCGGGAAGATCCTGGGTGGTTATCATCCCTAAGACACGATCTAGTGCCTGCCAGCGCTGCCGTTCTTTGCGAGCAGTGATAGTCTCAACAGGTTCGGCAGGTGGAGAGGAAGAAACTGAACCAATCGACTCAGGATG
>JBDLJI010000307.1:0-3127 GCA_039714455.1 Thermodesulfobacteriota bacterium | reverse complement strand
TTAGCCCACAGCAGCAATGAAACAACCACCCCCCATATTACTGGCAATTCTTGACGGCTGGGGAGCAGGCCCCCTTACTGAGTCTAATGCAATTCATGTGGCCAGAACACCGAATATGGACCGCTGGCAGAACAATTTCCCCTCTACAACCCTGCTGGCCCATAACGGTGCTGTCGGGCTGCCGGAAGGCCAGATGGGCAATTCTGAAGTGGGGCATCTCAATATTGGCGCAGGACGCATAGTTTACCAGGATTTTACCCGGATCAACCAAGCCATTGAATCGGGTGATTTTTCTGAAAATGAAGTCCTGAAGAGTACTTTTGCCAAAGCCTTGAAAAAGAAATCCGGACTGCACCTTATGGGCCTTATTTCCGATGGCGGTGTCCACAGCCATATCAATCATTTATTAGCACTCCTCAAAATGGCTGCCGACCAGGGCCTGACAAAAGTCTATATCCATGCATTCATGGATGGCCGGGACACGCCGCCCAGCAGCGGGCTAAATTATATAAACCAGTTGCAGAACGAACTGACCAGAATCGGAACCGGACGTCTGGCATCAATCTCAGGCCGCTTCTATGCCATGGACCGGGATAAGCGCTGGGACAGGATTGAGGTTGCCTGGCAGGCCATTGTAGACGGCCAGGGCGTTGGAGCAAATGATCCGGTTCAGGCAGTGCAGGATGCATATGATCGGGGAGAAACCGATGAATTTATCCGGCCGATTATCCTGCTTGCTGAAAACAGTGAACCCGTTGCAACGGTTAGGGATAATGATATTGTCCTGATGTTCAACTTCAGGGCAGACCGCGTCCGTGAACTGACCCATGTCTTTACCGATGATAGTTGGCAGGAGTTTAAATTGTGTAATAGGCCGAAATTGGCTGAATACGTAACTTTCACCCAATATGACAAACAGTTCACCCTGCCCGTTGCATTCCCGCCTGTCAGCATGAATCATATTTTGGCAGAGGAAGTCAGCAACCATGGCCTCAGGCAGCTTCGCATAGCTGAAACGGAAAAATATGCTCATGTCACCTATTTCTTTAACGGAGGCAGAGAAGAACCCTTCCCGCTTGAGGACCGCGCTTTAATTCCCTCTCCAAAAGAGGTTGCAACCTATGACCTGAAACCGGAGATGAGTGCCTATCTGGTTACTGACGAACTGTTAAACCGCATGGACAACGATCCCTATTCACTGATTGTTCTCAATTTTGCCAACGGGGATATGGTAGGGCACAGCGGCATAATGAAGGCTGCGATCAAGGCTTGTGAAGCAGTGGATGCATGCCTTGGGAAAATCGTGGAAAAATTCACTGCAAAAGGTGGAATTGTTCTTATAACCGCTGACCACGGCAATGCTGAAACCATGTGTGATCCGCACTCCCATTGCCCATTCACGGCCCATTCCTCCAATCCGGTACCTTTTATCCTTGTCAGCAAAAAACATAAAGACTGCACATTACGGGAAGACGGCTCCCTCCGTGATATTGCCCCCACCATTCTCAGCCTGCTGAGTCTTCCCATACCCCAGGAGATGACCGGTACAAATCTGATCAAGTCATAACCAGGGTTAAACGTAAATTTCTCTGTTCCTTAATGGTTGCTTTTTAAAAGTGGATTCTGCTAAACAAAGGTCGTAAAATGTTTTCATGTAAAAAACTTTACGGCTCACGGATACAGGAGCAAATGAAAAAGTTATGAAATATATCAGTACACGTGGGGGAATCTCTCCCATATCATTTCAAGAAGCTGTCATGATGGGCCTGGCAACCGACGGAGGCCTCCTGCTGCCGGAATTCTTGCCAAAAGTTAATCTGAATACTGTGAACGGTTGGGAAGCACTTTCTTTCCAGCAATTGGCCTCCAGGATTTTCAACCTCTTTATCAGTGACATTCCTGCCGCCCAGCTTGATTCTCTCATCAGCCGTTCATATGAAACTTTTACCCATCCTGAAATCACCCCCCTGGTAAAAAAAGGCGATTTTTTCATCCTGGAACTCTTCCATGGCCCTACCTTCGCCTTCAAGGACGTGGCTTTGCAGTTTTTGGGCAATGTCTTTGAGCACATACTTGATAAAACAGGGGGCATGATGAACATTGTCGGTGCGACTTCGGGTGACACCGGCAGCGCAGCCATATATGGGGTTCGCGGCAAAGACAGAATCAATATTTTTATCCTGCATCCCCATAAACGGGTAAGCCCCATCCAGGAACTCCAGATGACAACGGTCACAGACCCCAATGTCTACAACCTGGCAATCAAGGGCACCTTTGACGACGGCCAGGGTATCGTCAAATCCATTTTCAATGACATTCCCTTCAAGGACAAATTCCACCTTGGTGCGGTCAACTCCATTAACTGGGCCCGCATTCTTGCCCAGGTCGTCTATTACGTCTATGCCTGGCTTAAAATCAAGACTGAGACGGGCAAGGAATCAATTGACTTTTCTGTGCCAACCGGAAATTTTGGAGACATCTTTGCCGGATATATTGCCAAGAACCTGCTGCCCCAAGGCTCGATTCGAAAACTTATTCTGGCTACAAACGAGAACAACCTGCTCACACGTTTTGTCAATAAGGGAGATTATTCCGTCTCCAAGGTCGTGGCCACCAGCAGTCCATCCATGGACATCCAGATGGCGAGCAATTTTGAGCGCTACCTCTATTATCTATACGGTTGTGATCCTGGCAGGACAAAAAGAGATTTTGAACAGTTTTCTCAAAGCGGCAGACTCAATTTTGATGAAAATCTCCTGCACACCATTCAGGCGGATTTTGCCTCAAAAAGTGTCAGTGAAGAGGAGACTCTGGCCACTATCAGACAATTCCACCAGGAACACAATTATCTCCTCGACCCCCATACTGCAGTAGGAGTAAACGCTGCACAGGAATGTTACTCTGAAAATATTCCTGTTGTCTGCCTTGCAACAGCACACCCGGCAAAGTTTGGTGATGCCGTGCTCAAAGCAATTGGCAAAGCACCGGATCTGCCGTCTGGATTACAGGGTCTGGAAGGCATGGAAAGCAGATGCGAAGTGCTTGACCCTGACGTCAGGGCGGTGCAGGATTTTATTGCCCGCCATGCTTTATTATAGGCACTGTTTGATTATTTAACGGCTCTGTT
>JBDLJI010000306.1:0-3131 GCA_039714455.1 Thermodesulfobacteriota bacterium | reverse complement strand
GGCACCCATCTTTACACGGTCGCGCATGTCCGCATAGAGGGGCTATAGCAAACATACACGACTGCGTAAACCTGGGGCACCTCTAATCGCTTAAAGTTTCAAATTCGTGAAAACATGAAGTTACGCACCCCGTGATCAGTTACGGAAAACTCAACTTAAAAATGCCTGCAATATTTTATCGCTTTCTAAGGTGGTGCCCTGGGGGGCTCGGAATTTTTCTGCGGCAGAAATTTTATCCGTATCTACTTGGAACCTGTGGAAAGAAAGTTTTATTTGGCCGCTTTGTCAACATTGAGAATCCAGAGAAGATTCATCTCGGTGACCATGTTGTCATTAACGATAAAGTAACCCTTGATGCCGGTTGTTTCCATGAGCAAGGGGCGGCAATTATGCTTGGTGATAAGGTTTTTATAGGTGCAGGAAGCCTTTTGCACACGGAAGTCGGAAACGGGAGAATTGTTCTCCGGTCAGGATGCAGTATCGGCAGTTTTTGTGTTGTAAAGGCAAAGGGTGACATAACGATTGGCGAAGATGTTCTGTTGGCCGCTTATTGCAAAATCGGGAATTGTTCTGCAGAATGTAAAGGATTGTTGCAAGATAAAGTGGTTGCCGTGAACACTGACAATGACATCGAGATAGAATCCGGCTGTTGGTTGGGGGTCAGGAGTACTGTTATGCCAGGTGTTATTGTCGGTGAAGGTTCCATTGTTGGAGCCCATGCAGTTGTTCGACATGTACTGCCCCGTTATGTCGTTGCAGTGGGGGTGCCGGCGAAGGTGATACGTAACCGTCTGAAAAGTCAGTATTAGTCGTTTGTTGATGAGCTTCGAGGACCTTATACACAGAGTAGTAGAACCGGGTTTATGCACAAGGTGCGGCATATGTGCAGGTATCTGTCCTGCCGGGGTTATCCGCATGGGGATGGATAAATATCCTGTCTTAAAGGGCGATTGCGTAAAATGTGGTTTTTGCGTCAGAAGTTGTCCGGGGGCAGAAGTAGATTTCCCTTTCTTATCTCGGCAAGTCTTTCATCGTGATTATGTTCCTGACAATCTTCAGGGGCATGTGGAGAATTTATTTGTTGCTCATTCTACCGATGAAAGGATTCGGACAACCGGCACCAGCGGAGGGCTGGTTACAGCTCTTCTGGTAGACCTGTTGAAGAGTAAGGTAATTGATGGAGCTGTGGTTGCCGGTTTCGATCCGGACGATCCCTGCACAATGAAGGGCATCCTGGCAACTACCACTGAAGAGGTAATAGATGCAGCACAGTCAAAATATTGCCTGACTGCTTCAATGGATGCCCTGCAGACCATTCGCAGGAAGAAGGGAAGATATGCAGTTGTGGGACTCCCATGCCAGGTTCAGGGGCTGCGGAAACTCATGACAGTTGATCCATCCCTTGCAAAAAAAATATTCTGCATCTTTGGTTTGTATTGCCACTGCAATATGGAACCTCATGTCCACCTTGATGTCCTCAGGAATTGCGGCATCAAGCAAGACGATATTTCCCGGTTTGATTTCCGAGGAGGCGGCTGGCCGGGTGGTTTTCACGTGGTTGACAGGGCTGGTAAAGGGACTGCCCTGCACTCCACTCTGTATACAACCATCTTAAATGTATTGTTTAAAATTTATGGAGCACCCCGTTGTTATCTCTGTGTTGATGCGCTTTCAGAGTATGCAGATATAAGTTTCGGCGATTTCTGGGCTCATGATTACAGCGGCGAGTTGAGCCGGTTGGAACGATGCACCCTGGTTTCACAGCGTACTGAAAGGGGACTGGAGATCCTGCAAAGGGCTGAGGAGAATGGCGCCATAACCATCTACAACTTGCCGGCTGAACGCTATTCCAGGCGGATTATCAATATGGTGAACGGCAAAAAAAGCCGTAATCTCGCACGAATAAACAGAATGAAAAAAAAGGGACAGCAGGTCCCTGAATATTATTTTTCAGCAGCAGTGCCGGGAGGAAAGGCCAGGCGCAAGGAACTGATGCTGAGGATGTCGTTTTTGTTTCGGGGAGAGGTAGCCCGCAAGCTGATCCTGAGATTGCTTTTTTCCAGGGCAGCAAAAGGCTTCGAACAGGTCAACCTTTACCGTAAAAAGCTGTTTTGCAACTATCATGGCAATTGACCTCACCAGATACCTGAAGGACAGTTCACACCTCTGGTACATCCTTTTTTCAGCATTCATTTCAGTCGGTTTTTTTTTCTACTTCTTTTCCACTGTTTCGCTGAAGGAGGTCGCAGCCGTGGTCCGTGGCATTTCAGGGACCTATGTGATCGTTTTTATTTTTTTCTCAGTGGCAATGAGTTTGTGTCGTACCTGGCGTTATAGTCTTGTTATGGAGGCTTCCGGTTATCGAACCTTTACCGTTGCCCTTTTTCTGGTAACCCTTGTCCGAAATTTTTTCTCTGATTTACTGCCGGCCCGGCTGGGCACATTGGTTTACATCTACCTCGTCCAGAATAGGCTGGGCCTTCCGTTTGGTGTTGCAGCGGCCAGTTTTGGCCTGTCATTTATTTTCGATATTCTTAGTCTCGGTTTTTTGATCCTGCTGGCTGCCCTTGTGATAACCTCAGACCTTATTCCACCGTTTATGATTATTTCAGGCGGACTCATTCTCCTTGCTGCAAGCGGCTCTGTCTTGTTTGGTTTACCGGCTCTGCTGAATATTACAGGCCAATTTTGCCTCAAGTTCCTGCCGATCGGTAAAAAATATCGACAAATGCTCTATAATGGATTGACAGATACCCGACGGGATGTCGAGACGGTCAGGGAGCAGGGAATTTTCTGGAAGATTTTTTTTCTGTCCCTGGGGGTGCGATGCTATAAATATCTGTCACTCTATGCTTTACTGCTTGCCCTGGTCTTACCGCTTGGATTTACCATTCAATCCTTTCCTCTGGCAAAGGTTTTTCTTGGCCTCTGCAGTGCTGAACTGGCTGCAAGTCTTCCTGTCTCTGGCATTGCCGGGTTTGGAGCATATGAAGGGGCCTGGACGCTTGTATTTAAGCTGTTCGGTTATCCGGAGCAGATAGCGCTTTTGACAAGCGTTTCCCATCACCTGATCACGCAGATTTACGGCTATTTACTTGGCGTAATTGCCCTCTTGCTACTCATGCACCCTT
>JBDLJI010000305.1:0-3141 GCA_039714455.1 Thermodesulfobacteriota bacterium | reverse complement strand
AGAAGAGGTTGAAAAGAAACGGCTCAACATCCTCCAGACGTTCAGGACCCCCAAGCTTCAATAGTATTACAGCAATGTTTCCCTGAGAATTATTTTTCTGTGACATGGTCGTTATTTATTTCCTCAGTAAATAATAAGTAGCAGGTTTTTTTATATTATACCATCAAACATTTCAGATACACACCAACAATTTGCCAATTCAAAATCCACCTGTTACTATCCTCTCATGCTTGAAAAATCTCCTGTATATCTTATTGACGGCAGTGCCTATTTTTATCGTGCTTACCATGCTGTAGCGCCACTGACCACTGCAAATGGTCTGCCGACCCATGCCGCATACGGCTTTACCAATATACTGCTCAGGGTCATCAGGGAAAAATCACCGGAATTTCTGGCTGTGGCTTTTGATGCCAAGGGGCCTAACTTCCGGCATGAAATTTATTCTGACTATAAGGCCAACCGGCCGCCCATGCCGGATGATCTAGCAGTCCAGATTCCCTATATTAAAAAAATTGTCAAAGTCCACAATATTCTGACCATGGAGCAGCAGGGCGTAGAGGCAGACGACCTTATCGCATCTGCAGCACGGCAGCTTGCTGCTGCAGGGCACCAGGTTGTCGTGGTTTCAGGAGACAAGGATCTGCTGCAGCTGGTGGGAGACGATATTGTCATCTGGGAACCGATGAAGGATGTGGTTATGGACCGGGAGGGGGTTCTGAAAAAGTATAATGTCGTCCCCGAAAGACTACTTGATTTTTTTGCCCTCATGGGCGACAAGAGCGACAATATTCCAGGTGTCCCCGGTATTGGCCCGAAATCAGCGGAAAAGCTGATCAACGAGTTCGGCTCCCTGGAAAACCTGTATGAAAACTTAGAGAGCCTCAAGAAAAGCAAGATGAGGGATAATCTTGCTGCCCACAGAGATGCTGCCTTTCTGTCAAGGGAGTTGATCGACCTGAAAGAAGATCTTGACATACCACTGGATGAAAATCACTACCGGCTGCCACAACCCGACACCGGCAAACTGAAAGAACTTTATACAGAGCTGGAATTTACCAGGCTCATGAAGGCGGAGATCCCTGTCGAAGCAGTCAGTCAGGAAGGGTTTTTCCTGGTGCAGACAGACGGGGAACTTGCAGATCTTGTGAAGTTGTTGAAAAAAGCAGATTTCATGGTGCTGGACACAGAGACCTCCGGTCTCGATCCTCTTTCTGCCGAGCTGGTTGGATTGTCAGTCTGTATAAATCCCGAACAGGCTTTTTATATCCCCATGGGGCACAAAGATGAAGATGGAAAATTGCTTGCAGGGCAACTGGGTAAAGATAGTGTACTCAAAGCATTGCAACTATTTCTGCAAGATAAAAAACTGCCCAAATTGGGACATAACCTGAAATTTGACTACGCCATTATTGAAATGCAGGGTGAAGGAATCAGGCTGAAGGGGCCGCTCTGGGATACCATGATTGGAGCCTATCTGCTTGATCCGGGCAGGAGAACCTTCAAGCTCGATGATTTATGCCGGGAAATTCTGGACCTGAAGCTCACTGCTTTTACTGAAGTGACAAGGGGAGATAAGCGGCCGGACAGTTTTGTCTTTGTCGGTCTGGAGGATGCCAAGAACTATTCCTGTGAGGATGTCTACGGTGCCTGTTTGCTGTGGGAAGAGTTCAGGCCGAAGCTTGAAAAACAAAAGCTTTGGCCGCTTTTTGCTGACCTGGAAACTCCCCTGGTGCCAATCTTGGCAGAGATGGAAATTGCCGGCATCAAGGTAGACAAACATCTCCTGCAGGAATTGTTTGAGGAATTCGGTGCAAAGCTGGCTGAACTGGAGAAGGAGATTTACCGGCTTGCCGGCGAGGAATTCAACATCAACTCACCCAAACAGCTTGGGGATATTCTTTTTGAGAAGCTTAAACTCCCCCATGGCCGCAAAACAAAGACCGGTTACTCTACTGATGTCAAGGTGCTGGAAAAGCTCTCCTTTCATGAACTTCCCCAGGCAATGCTCATCCATCGGAACCTGAGCAAACTGCAGTCAACCTATGTGGAGAAACTGGCAGGCCTGGTGCACCCCAAGACAGGCAGGGTGCATACCTCGTTCAACCAGACCGTTACGGCAACCGGCAGGCTTTCCAGCAGTAAGCCGAATTTGCAGAATATCCCGATCCGCACCGAGGAAGGCCAGCGCATCCGCCAGGCATTTATACCTGAGGAGGGACATGTTTTTGTTGCTGGTGATTATTCCCAGATCGATCTGCGTGTCCTGGCCCATTATTCCCAGGACAATGCCTTACTTGAAGCCTTTCGTTCGGGGCAGGACATTCATAGCCGGACTGCAGCTGAGATATTTTTTGTTTCGCCCATGCTGATCACATCCCAGATGCGTCGGGTGGCCAAGACCATCAACTTCGGCATCGTTTACGGTATGAGCAGTTTCGGGCTTGCCGGTCAGCTGAACCTGAGCCGTAAGGAGGCCCAGACATTCATTGACCGATATTTCAAGCATTATGCCGGGGTGCAGCAGTTCATGGAGGATATTGTTATACAAGCCAGGGAAGATAGCTATGTGACGACACTTCTCAACCGTATCCGGCTGCTGCCTGACATCAACAGTTCAAACCGGACAAGGAGAGAGTTTGCCGAACGCACCGCAATCAATACTCCCATCCAGGGAACAGCGGCTGACATCATCAAGCTGGCCATGATCAAGGTTGACCAAGAGCTTAAAAAGAAAGGACTTAAGACCAGGATGCTCCTGCAGATCCATGATGAACTGGTGTTCGAAGTGCCTGAGGTTGAGGTGGAGTATATCAGTAAACTTGTCAAGGACTGCATGGAATCGGTGATGAGCCTGGACGTTCCCCTTTCAGTCAATATTTCAGTGGGCAAGAATCTAGCAAAGGTTTAGCCCGATTTATTTACGGGCCGATGTCGTCGATTCTGCTGTGTTATCGGATGTCCCGCATACTGATGTATCGAAGTCTCCCTCCGGTCGCTTATCTGCGGAACACCTTCTGTCTTGCATTAACACCATCCTCAGCTAGTGAATAAATCGGGCTTGCTATATAGCAAGTACAGATTTTGCAATCCAACTGGACTTTTGACTGAATATAATATATTGAATTGTTAAGTGACTCGGGC
>JBDLJI010000304.1:0-3175 GCA_039714455.1 Thermodesulfobacteriota bacterium | reverse complement strand
GAATCTCGGCAGCTATGAATGCAGTGAACCAGAAAGAATAGCTATATTTATTCTGTGCGGATTATCAACATGACCCTTCTGGGCATTGAATAAAAAAGCAAAATTTGAGTTTTTGGGAAAATTATGTTATAATGTTTTTTTTAATTGTCTGTTTTGAGAAGATGCCAGTATTCCCTGGTGTATTATAAATTTGCTGCTTTTCTGTTAGGAAATGCAGCATAATTTTATAAGAAGGAGAGAAATTGTGTTTGATGTAGGACAAATGGCAGTTTATCCAGCTCATGGCGTAGGTGTGATCGAGTCAATAGAGCACAGAAAGGTCGGCGAATTAGAACAGTCTTTTTATGTTATGAAGATACTGAATAATAATATGGTTATCATGATACCGACAGCCACAAGTAAAAATGTAGGCCTGCGCTGCATAATTTCCCCTAAAGAGGTAAATGAGGTTTTTGATATTTTACAGGAAAAGGATGTTGTGATTGGTGCCCAGACTTGGAATCGTCGCTATCGCGAGTATATGGAAAAAATAAAAACCGGGTCTGTTTTTGAAGTGGCTTCAGTTTTACGGGACCTCTACCTGCTCCAGGAAGATAAAGATTTGTCTTATGGAGAAAGAAAAATGCTGGATACTGCCAAAGGCCTTCTGGTAAAGGAACTTTCCATCGCTAATGAGATTGATGAGTGTAAGGTCGAAGAGAAGATTGAGCAAATTTTTTCATAAAATTTTAAAACCAGCCATTGTGTTAGTATTCTTCCTGATTCTCAGCAATAAAGATTGATCTAAGAAATTATAATACAGAAAATAATTCGTTATTCCGGCAACCCGTTTTTCCGAAACACGGGTTACCGGAAAGTATTTAGTAATTACCCCTAACTACAAATAATCTTTTTTCCTCCGGGAAGTATTTCAAAATAGTGGATTTGCTGTAAGTTGTTCTACCTATGTTGTTCACATGTTAGTTTCATGTATCTCTTAAGGTAATGAAAAACACTTATATATACCTGGCAAGTTCAGTCCCCATATAATTATCATTTTGTTTCATAAACATGGTAGAACCTGATCACGAATCAGAGCATCAATTGGACCAGAGAGAATTATTCGAGTTTGCAGTTCCAAAGGATAGGGAAGGGCAAAGGCTGGATCATTTCCTCGTTGCAATGTTACCTGATTTGAGCCGAAGTCGTATTAGTAATCTGATACGCGCTGGATTTATCCTTGTAAGCGGCACTTCAAGTAAAGCAGCAAGTCGACTTAAAAATGGTGACATTATAAAAGTAACTCTCCCGCCACCGGAACCATTGGAAATCAAGCCGGAGAAGGTTGATTTTTCTATCCTGTATGAGGATGAGCATCTCCTGATAATTGCTAAACCCCCCGGGATTGTTGTGCATCCGGGCTGTGGTCATAAAGAGGGTACTCTCGTTCATGGTCTTCTCGCCCACTGTGAAAATCTGTCAGGCATAAGCGGGGTTGAACGACCCGGTATCGTCCACCGCCTTGATAAAGATACTTCCGGGGTAATGGTTATTGCCAAAAATGATAGATCCCATCATGGCCTGGTTGAGCTTTTCAAGTCACGCCAGGTGAAAAAAGTGTATCACGCCATTGTAGTCGGGCGGCCAGGAATGCGAAAAGGTTGTGTTTCTCAACTTATTGGTCGGCATCGAAGCAATAGGAGAAAGATGGCCGTGCTTGAGCATGGCGGAAGAGATGCGGTTACGTGTTGGACTGTTTTAGAAGAACTTCCATACAATATGACGTATATTGAAGTAAGGCCGGAGACAGGGCGCACACACCAGATAAGGGTGCATATGGCCTTTTTGGGACATCCTGTGGCAGGAGATGAATTGTATGGCGGAAAACAACTGAAGGCACCAAAAGAGAGCGTTACTGTCAATCGGCAATGTTTACACGCCTACAGTCTGTCGTTTCGGCACCCGGTTACCGACGAACCTATGGAGTATGTCTCTCCTGTATGGCCTGATATACAGGCAATACTTGAGAGTATCCGGCAACTTAATAAACACTAGAAGTAGAAGTTTCACACGGGCAATAAATCATGATGCTGCGGGGCGTACTGTGAACAGGAAAATTGGTCTGACCGGTGGGATTGCATCAGGGAAGAGTAGTGTGTCTAAAATGCTTTCCGGGTTATTAGGGTGTGAACATATCGATGCAGATGAGATCTGCCGCCAGTTGCTGGAGCCAAACGAAGAGGGATGGCAGGAATTTACCAGGGTGTTCGGTTCTGTATATCTGTCTGAGGATGGGGCCATAGACAGACCCCTTTTGCGTAATGATTTATTTGACAGTGAGCAGTTTCGCCAGAAGGTAAATGACATAATTCATCCCATAGCCAAGAGGGTTGTACTTTCCAGGATGAATCAGATTGTTGAATCCGGTTCCGGTTTGAAAGTGGTCGTTGAGGTTCCTCTTCTTTATGAAGTCCACTGGGAAGATCTCTTTGATACTGTTATTGTGGTCAATGCTGATTATGAAACGTGCCTGAAGCGCTTGATGGATCGTGATGGTTTAGATAAGGCAGCGGCTGCAAAAGAGTTGCAAAGCCAGTTGCCTTTGAATGAAAAGGTGATGAAAGCGGATCACGTTATTGATAACAGCGGCCTGCTGCAGGACACAAACAGCCAGGTGAAACATCTGGCGGAATTGTTAAAAAATAATGGAATGGGGGGCTGAAAAAAGCTTGACAGTAAAACGTGAGGTGTTATAGGATTTATATAATCTATTGAAGTTTCAATAATTGCCCCGCCTTTGCCGGCTGTTACGCCTTAAAGAGAGAAAGAGATCATAATTCCATAACATATTAGAAAACATCCCCTTCTTTAATCTGTCAACTGTCACATGGTATTTTTATAATAGAAAAAGGTTCTAGCCATTTCTTTCACAGATATTGCTGTGAAAAAATTAGTAAATCATTATCGACCTATTGTATTGCTCAAATAATATAAAAACTCAATTAAATGAAAAAAGTGCAATGCCATGCACTGTTATGGACAGTGTTGTCCCTGACCTGCATCTCATGCAGTATCTTCTTTATACCCATCAGGTAAGCACCCTGAAAGGCAGGGCATAAACACCCTGAAAGGCAGGGCATAAACACCCTGAAAGGCAGGGCATAAACACCCTGAAAGGCAGGGCATAAACACCCTG
>JBDLJI010000303.1:0-3197 GCA_039714455.1 Thermodesulfobacteriota bacterium | reverse complement strand
CTAAACGGACAAAAAATAATAACTTAATTGAAAACAAAAACTGTGGAGATTTTAACAATGAAAAAATTAATGACAGCAGCAGCACTATTAGGTGCAATCAGTTTAGCCGGCATTCAGACAGTATCTGCCCATAGCGGAAATTACAACAATAACAATGATTATTGTGGTGCTTACGGCACATATGACCGCACCTTTTCTGAAAAAGATGTAGAGGCAATTGAAAAATTTCGTGTTGAGACCAATTCAACTCGAAAAGAAATTGTGGTTAAGAGAAGCGAGTTAAACGCTCTTCTCCGTAATGACAATCCCGATGAGAAAAGGGTGGCGAAGCTTACCGGCGATCTGTATGACCTTGAAACAGAGCTGGAAGCCAAAGCAGAAAAAACAGGCGTCAGAAATCGCTACTCCTATGATCATGGCCCAGGCATGATGGGAACTTATGGTAGAGGCCGGGGCGGTCATATGATGGGTTGGTAAAAACTAACGTGGTATGAGATTCCCCCTCCTTTCTCATACCACTTTGCTAAAAGCGCTTTTCCTCATGGGAGGAGAGGCGCTTTTTTTTGCATTGCAAAGGAGGATGAAATTATAAACAGTTATGGATACAAAAAAAGGAATATTGTTGCAATACAGCCTGGCAGGAGCCCTTGTGGGATACTTCGTCTTTCATCCTTTAGTCATGTTGCTCTCCCACCTGATGACTGCCCAAAATACCGCACTTAATTTGACAGATGCGACCGGATTCATGAACGTTGTAATAATGCAATCCTTTACCACTGCCATGCTGCCCTGGAGTCTTTCCTTTACAGTCTTCAACGGTATCATTGGCTGGTATTACGGAATACTTAAAGTTGAAAAAATGGCGCGGGAAGAATTAATAGAGAACTTGCAAAAGGCACTCGAAGATGTAAAGACCTTGAGCGGAATGTTGCCCATATGTGCATGGTGTAAAAACATCAGGAATGATGAGGGATACTGGCAGAAGATCGAAGCCTATTTTAAGAGTCACTCCGACCTGGATTTTACCCATAGTATTTGCAATGACTGTGCAAAAAAAGAGTACCCTGAACTTTATCCAGAATCTGAAGAAAAAATGACTGATGAAAACTTATCTAGCTGAAGCCTTTAAATAAAGTTCAAATTTTCTTGAAACGTCACTTTTACTAAGGATTCTAATGAGCAGACAAAATGCTCTCAAACGTAAACCATGAACAACCAATGCTTTCTAACCTACCAAATAGGGGTTTACCCCTTGGCTTGCGCCTCACGCTATATACTGCACTCATTGTAAGTCTTGTAATGGGTGGGGTCACCTTTATACAGCGCACTGTCGAGCTTAACAATCAGTATGATGTAAAAGAAAACTTACTTAAGGAATCTCTTTCGCCTCTTGCAGCTCAAATTGAAACAGCCAGCACTTTAGAAGAGTTGCAGCATGATATTGAACAATTCCACCTGTCCTACAGCAACAGAGGGTATCCAAGTCATGAAGTCGTTTTGCTGGACGAGAAAGATAATATAATTTTTTCAACCCAGACTAAAAGTATACTAGAAGGCAACAAGCGTGCTTTCAAAGCTTCTGTTTCCATTTTGTCGCTGATACCAGCTATTGGCAATGGTACTTTGATTGTATTAAAGGACATTACAGAATACGAAAGTTCGGTTAAACGTCAATGGATATTTTGGATTATCCATATGCTAATCACTCTTGGTTCGATATTTTTATTTCTTTATCCTGCCATTCACTTTCTTGTAACAAAACCTATAAAGAGTCTTGTGAAAGGCGTTCAGAAAATGGAAATGGGTTACTGGGGAAATGTGCCTATCCGAAGTGGTGCCTGGGAAATAAGATGGTTGGCCTGGCGTTTTGAAAATATGATTTCGGAAGTCAGGAAAGCTATAGCCCACTTCCTAGAAGCGGAACGCAAGGCACTGAGCCTAATGCAACTGCCCTACTGCAAAGACAATAATACATCGACCCCCAAAATGGTTAAACTGACTGGCTCTAATCCAAAAGACTACGCTTCACCTGTCTACCAGGATTTACTTAAGAAGTGTAAGCGGCTAGAGACAGCCTCACTTAGCGAGCATGAAGCAATAGATCTGGCAAATAAAGTATGGGCAGAAGACTCTGTTACAGCAAATCGTTTTGGTTACTGGGAGATTAAGTCAAGACTGGAAGATGCCGCACTTAAGCTGCTTGATCCAGAAGCCTATTACACCTTGAACAGTCAACTATCTGAAATGAATGAATCGCTTCAAGTATGGGCTGAAAAACGTGGTGAAAAGTTATGCAATGCTCTCGAAGACAAGATGATACCTTGTGTTAGTGTTTTTTACCGTGTGAAACATACTGCTGGAGTGTGGGCAAAAATGCAGAAAAAGGGATTGAATCTTGACGAAATTCATGATCTTTATGCTTTCAGAATTTTGGTTCCTACAGAGTCGGATTGTTATTCGGCACTTGGAGTACTTCACCAGGCCTTTAAACCGGTAATAGGAAGATTTAAAGATTATATTGCCCACCCTAAAGAGAACGGCTATCAAAGTCTGCATACATGCGTCATCCCTGAAGAGGGGCCAATATTTGAGATTCAGATTCGGTCTATAGCAATGCATCAGCATTCTGAAACTGGGATTGCTGCACACTGGCTGTATAAAAAGGAAGGAGGGAATGGTTACCCGAAAACAAAAAAACATTGGTGGAGTAGATTATGGTGTCATAACTGTTGACTGACAAAATATTACAGGAGATAAATTCATGAAAAAATTTATATTAATTATTGTTCTACTCTTAGGGACTGTATTGAACGTCCAAGCAGCGGAGTTAGAAAATGATAAAGCCTTATCCGGTGTTATAAATACCAACGCGGTTTTTGATATTAGCCCAGGCGGGAAAAGGCTGTTGGGCCAACTTAATGTCATTTATAAAACCTATGAGAAGCTTGTAGACTTCGGCCATAAACCAAAATTTGTGCTCGCATTTCGAGGTGGGGCTACTAAATTTCTCACTAAAGATGACAAGTATGTCTCGGAAAAAGAGATGACAATCAAGAAAAAAGTACAACTGAAGATAAAGGAGTTTGAAAATCTTGGGACAACTATGGAACTGTGCGGAATCGCAGCCAAGGGCAACAGGGTTGATCTGGATGATTTTTTACCAGGGATAGAGGTTGTTGCCAATGGTTATATTTCTG
>JBDLJI010000302.1:0-3213 GCA_039714455.1 Thermodesulfobacteriota bacterium | reverse complement strand
TGTTTCCTGGGAACTGCTCTTAAATGATACACAACCACCATGATTTTGCACTATACCGGCAACTGCTGCCAGGCCGAGACCACGTCCCAATGACTTAGTCGTGTAGAATGGTTCAAATATCTGTTTGGAGATTTCTTCAGGGATGCCTGGTCCTGTATTGGATATATCTATAGATACATACCTGCCTGCAGGATGAACATTGCAGAAAGCACATTCCCAATCAGTTTCTTTGTCTATATTAGAAGAATTCACAGTCAGGGTTCCGCCTTCATCTTCCATGGCTTCAAAAGCATTGGTGAAAATATTTACCAGCATCTGTTTGATCTGGCCGGGATCAGCAACTACAGGCCGGAGGTCTTTTGCCAGATGATGCACTATTTTTATTTTTGTTGCTGATCCGGTATGTGCAAATTTCAGGGTTTGCAAGATGAGAGCGTTCGGAACTATCTGTTCCAGTTTATATGCTCCTCCTTTGGCATATGCCAGGAGTTGGGTGGTAAGATCACTCATACGGTGGGCGGCACTTCCTATGGCTTCTACAATGCCGCATTCATCCTCTTTAGGGGAAGTCCCCATTTGTAAAAGATCCACATTGCCGATAACTGTACCAAGGAGATTATTGAAATCATGGGCAATACCTTTTGCAATGAGAGCGATGGATTGGTCTTTTTGCTGTTGGAATAAACGAGATCGGATTTTTTTCTCTTCCTCCTCAAGTCGTAATTTTTCTGTAATATCCCTGCCCACTTCGATAATGCCGGTAACCTCACCGTCACTGCCAAAAATTGGAGAAGCGCCTATCTCTATAGCACATTTCGCTCCGTCCGCCTTCTTGTGATAATGCATGAGGCTTACGGGTTTTTTCGTTTCAATGACCTGCTTCAGGGGGCAGGGATGCTCTTCCCCATGGCATGGTTCGCTTGAATGATGAGATACATTGTAACAAAGGTGGGAATCCGTCAGGGGCAGGTCAATAGTATGCAGTTTGTTTGCTGCCTTATTTATGAGGCGTATGCGGTAATCTCTATCGATTACCATGATGGATTCAGTAACACCGTCAATGATTGATTGGAGAAAAGCCCTGGTTGCTTCAAGTTCATTCTGTGCCTGTTTCAGCTCCGTAATATTATGTGCTACTCTGACAGAACCAATATAATTACCCCTGTAATCACTCAACGGCGAGATGCTGACAAGGTAGTGATTATTGGGACCCTCTTCGTAGATTTTAATTGAATCACCCTGGCAATATGCTGCAATGGAATCGGGGGAAGTTTGTTCGTCAGGATTTTCATTACCATGTACGAGTAAGTGGAAATTTTTACCGATCAGGTCCTCCGGAGTAGAATTGAGATGTGCAGCCATACTTTTGTTGATGCGGAGAATCCTGTTTCTGCTGTCAAGGATCGTGATCATGTCAGGAACCGCATTAAAAGTCTGTTCCCATTCCATTTTGGCCCTTGTGATTTCCTCCTGCGCCAGCTTTCTTTCTGTTATATCACGAGCAATTACCTGTAATGCCGGTTTATTGTCAAAAGTGATTGCTTTTTCAGAAGCTTCGATAGCAATTCTGCTGGTATTTTTAAGGAACCCGATAGTTTCATATCGGGTTTCATTGCCAATATTGGGAGCAGAGTTATTTTGCCGGGCAAGGTCTTTATCAACAGCTTTTACAGATTGGATAAGAGAATCGATCTTCATGCCGAGCAATTCATCATATTCAAAGCCGAAAATTTCCGGGAAGACCTTGTTTACCCATTGAACCTTTCCGTCAATTATAACCGCTACACCATCAGCAATTTCTTCAGATAGATGGCGGAACTTCTTCTCACTTTCTATGAGTGATTCTTCTATTTCCATCCTTTTTTCAAAATCCTGTTTCATGTATATGGAAAAGATATAGAGGGAGAAGATGGGAAATATGAAAAAAAGGAAAGCCGGTGGAAAGAGCATCTCGGCAAAATATTCAAAACGATCGAAGTAGTTTGTTATACCCCCCTGCTTTAAGACATTGGAAACTCCGACAAGAAAATAAATTAGAAGGAAAAGGGTTAGAAATATTCTGGAAGGGTGTCCTAAGAGATTTTTTTGAATGCGGAAAGCGAGAAGAAGGGCCAAGCCAAAGCCGATCGTGGAAAAGATATGAAAGATAATGGACAGGTCCACTTAAGGCGTCTCCCTCAGGATTGAGACAACCGCACCGTGGCAAAAATCAGTTAGCTGGAAAAAGTTATTCATATTTATTGAAAAGGATACTTCAGTTATTAAAAATATATGCAATGAATAGACCAGGAAAGGAAAAAAAGTCAACCCAAATTGGATAAGTATTCAGCAAAATTAATCTGATAAAACTTTATAATTAAAGTGAAAAATGGTAGGAAAATTTAATCATCTCTGTAAATTGCTGCCTTTTAAATGCTGGAGTTTTTTCAGTTCTCTGGCGGTGGATGGTATAAATAACTATTAATTCAATATGTTGTTGCTGTAGTATTAATAGAAATAGTAAAAATGGTACATAGATTGAAATAGAAATTGTTGTTGCTTTTTTATGGGGTTGCAGTCATTTTTGAATAGAAAAAATGATTGAATCTCCATTCAGAAAAATGTCTTTTTTTCTTGCAATTTAAGAAAATAACCGTATATTCCTTTTGCCACATAAGTGTGGCATTTTGTCATAAAAGTGTTGCTGGGGATGGAATAACTCTACATTTTAGACATAATTCTTTTAGTAATAAAATACAGGGTGAGAAGCGTTAAAAATATCTGAAGAAGGAGTCCAGATGTTATACGTTGCAATTTTTGTAATTCCGCTAATAGCTATGTTTATTTTTGCTTCGGTAAAAATGATCCCGCAGTATGAACGGGGTATTGTATTCCGAATGGGCAAGGTAACCGAACCGAAGGGGCCCGGCATGGTGATTGTCATCCCGCTTGTTGATAAACTCCTGAGGGTGGATATGAGAACCATAACCCATGATGTTCCCGGCCAGGATATCATTACCAAGGACAACGTTTCAGTGCGCGTCAGTGCAGTTGTTTATTTTAAGGTTGTCAATGCCGTAAAAGCAACGATTGAGGTTGAAAACTATAAGGCGGCAACCTCGCAGTTGGCCCAGACCACGCTGCGCAGCGTATGCGGCCAGGAGGACCTGGATCACATCCTGTCCGAACGCGATGCCAAGAATAAGAAAATGCAGGAGATTCTGGACCATGAAA
>JBDLJI010000301.1:0-3214 GCA_039714455.1 Thermodesulfobacteriota bacterium | reverse complement strand
GGACTGCTCAATATAACCTTTGCGGCTGAAGCGGATTGTACCCTCATTAAAAAACTTGCCGCTGCTCCAGGACCATACATCCTGAATCTTGACATCAGCAGGCAACTCATATGCCCTCTCACGTGCAATTTCCTGCTCTTCTTCGGAAGCAGTGCTTGCAAAGGACCAGATTCTTTTTTCCCGTATGTCGAAATGGAGTATATAGGAAACCTGGCCACTTATCGCTCTTTCTCGTAAATTCTGCACGAGCCCGACAAGTCTCAAGGCTGTGGTATCAATGGAGTCATTCAGTAAAGCCTGGCGGAATCTTGGTACGGTGATACCGAACATTAGACCGAGCAGGACTATCACCACTATCAATTCGATAAGGGTATATCCCCTGGTATGATGAGATGCTTTTTTGAAAGTAAAATACGGAAAATTTGCAGACCCCAAAAGCAAAAGATTGTTCTTGCCTGATAGTGTGCCGGCAAAACAGGATTTGAGAATAGAGGCAGGAATACTGAAAAATCTAGTTAGTGCCTGTCCATAAATGGTCTTTTTGCCCGATCTCTGCGTTATACTCAAAAAATTATCCTCGAATATCAGACATATGCCTGTGGTAATTTTTTGAGCATGCCTTCATCTCGAACAGATAAGCGCAGACTTCGAAAATCCTCATTTCTGGACAGACACTAATTATCACTCCAAATCCCAGTTATTTATGTCCTCGTTCTTACCATCCCCACCTCCTGTGCCGTCTGCACTGTAGGAGATAAGATCAAAGTCACCATGGGTCCCGGGGCTAAGGTAAATATAATCATTACCCCAGGGATCTTTCGGAACCTTACCCTTTTCAAGGTATCCACCCTCACGCCATGATTTAGCCAATTCGCCTGTCGCCGGTGGTTCCACCAGGGCCTGCAGCCCCTGTTCAGTGCCGGGATAGTTTCCGGTATCAAGTTTGTACAACTGTAAGGCCGTTTCCAGACTCTGGATCTGGATCTTAGCTTTCATGCGTCTGGCTTCATCCGGCCGGCCAATAATCCGTGGCACAATAAGACCTGCCAGAATACCGAGTATCACCAATACAACCATGATTTCTATCAGGGTAAACCCTTGATTATCTATTCTCTTTTTATTGTAGAACATGATTCAACCTACCTCTATTTTTTATATAAGATGACGGAATATTATCCCTATATCGCCTATCATGCAATAACTCTTACCCGTTCAGCCAACCATCTGGTTCATTTCAAAAATCGGCAGCAGGATCGATATAACTATAAACCCCACAACTACTGCCATTAAGAGGATCATTATGGGCTCAATCAGGGCGGTCATTCCGGTGATACGTGTTTCAACCTCCCGTTCGTAGGCATCGGCAATTTTATGCAGCATTCCCTCAAGATCACCGCTTTGCTCACCTACTGATATCATCTGCCTGAAAACGGGTGGAAACCATACAGATCTGCTTAAGGCAAGATTTAAACTTTTGCCTGCCTGGATATCATCCATGGCCTCATCGATGACATCGCCGATCAACACATTGTTGACTATATTACGGACAATCTGCAGAGATGTGATAAGAGGCACACTGCTTTGCAGAAGGCTGCCAAGGGTTCTGCCGAATCGCGACAAAGCAATCTTCCTGTTGATCTGTCCGATAACCGGTAAACGAAGTTTTAATGTATCCCAGAAGTAGCGCCCTTTAGGTTTTTTTATAGCCTCTTTTATCCCCACGATAATTGCCACGATAATTGCCACGATTACCCACCAGTACGACCGCATAAAATCACTGAACCAGATGAGTATGGTGGTGGGCAAAGGCAGTACCTGCTTCATCTCAGTGAAGATGCGTGTCAGGTTCGGCACCACAAAACTCAGCAGGAAAAACAGGACGCCTGCACCAACTATCGCCATGAAGACTGGATACACCAGTGCCGCCTGGAAACGTCCCTTTAAAGCCTGCTGATGCTCTCCGAAGTCAGCCAGTCTTTCCAGGACTACATCAAGGGAACCGGATGCCTCACCGGCCCGCACCATGTTGATATATATATTTGAAAAAAGTTTCGGGTGGCGGGCAAGGGAAGCTGTCAGGCTGTTTCCTTCGTTCACGGATTCCTTGACCTGGGCAACGATCTTTTTCAGTGGCGGGCTGGTGGTCTGCTCCATAAGTGCGTCAAGAGAAGCAACCAGTGGGATGCCTGCATTGAGCAGGGTGGCAAGCTGGCGGGTTAATGCATGAATGTCATCAGCGGAAACCCTGTTAAAAATGGATGGCAGAGAAAGGCCTGCACCAGCCTCTGGTTTTGCCTTAGAAGTTGTTTCTTTGACCTGGACAGGATATTTCCCTGAAGCTCTAAGCTTCTGACGGGCTGCTGCAGTACTGTCAGCATCAATGATGCCGGCTATATTTTTGCCGGCCCGGTCTAAAGCTGTATATTCATAAACAGGCATAATAATTATTCAAGTGAATCAATTTCCTTAATCCGTGAACCGTCGGATATACTGGCAAATGACAGTGTTATCGGACAGTAAGGTACTCATGCCCAGAGTAAGTGTCAATGTATTTCCCTGGCGGGAATTAACCGATTTCCACCAGCTCGATATCGAAGGTCAAATCCTCTCCTGCCAATGGAGGGTTAGCATCGAGAGTTATATTTTCATCATTTACATCAATAACGTTTACAACGATCAGTTCACCGTTCGTCCCCCCCATCTCCAGGCGCTGGCCGACTTCAGGATTTATTTCAGCAGGCACATGTTGCCTGTCTACCACCATCACCATACTTGGGTCCCTGTCCCCATAGGCTTTTTTACAGGGAATCTCCGCTGTTTTTTTCTCGCCGATCTTCATCCCGGTTACAGCTTCCTCAAACCCCGGGACAACCTCACCGCTACCAATAGTAAACTGCAGCGGTTCACGGCCACTGGATGAATCGAATTCCGAACCGTCCTGCAGCCTGCCGGTATAGTGAATTTTTACTGTATCTCCCTCTTTTGCCTGTGTCATGTTCTGCTCCTGTAATAGCTTTAATCTTATAAAAAACGGGGACCCCTCTTTTTTTCTGAATACTGCTGGTACATACTCCTCAAAAAACAAAACCCCAACAGCCATAAGCTGAGGGGTTTTGTCTTCTGATATAAATATATTGGATTTCAGCTTTCTACCATGGCATCAAATGAGTGAGCATTTAATGCATTTTATTTTCATCTATTATTAATAGGTATT
>JBDLJI010000300.1:0-3260 GCA_039714455.1 Thermodesulfobacteriota bacterium | reverse complement strand
TTTTTTTGGCCCAGTCTTTGAGCCGGGGTGATTTGCGCCAGTCAAAGTTGCCGTTATCTATAATCACTCCGCCGATGGAGGTGGCACCGCCTGAGATATATTTGGTGCTGGACAGTACTTCTATGTTTGCGCCGAATTCCTTGGAACGAAAGAGATAGGGTGTGGTGACCGTGCCGTCAACTATGAGTGGTACGGATCCTTCAGAAGTTATTTTTGAAATTGCCTTAAAGTCTGCTACTTCAAGCTGAGGGTTGGTAATGCTTTCAAGAAAAACAGCCCGTGTATTTTCATCTATTGTCCGGCGGACCTCTGCCGGGTTTGACATGTCCACATACCTGACTTCCAGTCCCCATGGCTTAAGGGTTCTTTCAAACAGCGACAGGGTGTTCCCGAAAAGATGTTTGCTTGTGACAATATTGGTCCCTGCTCCGGCAAGTGCCAGTATTACATTGGTAATGGCCGCCATGCCGGAAGAGACAGCTATTACAGCGGAGCCGCCGCTGATGAGACGGATGCGCTGTTCAAAATCCTCGACAGTCGGATTGGTGATGCGCGAATAGGTGTGGGCAGGTTTGCGCCCGGCAAAAGCCTGGTTGATATCTTTTGCACTTTCAAATTCAAAGGCTACTGTATCATAGACTGGTGTCCTGAGGCTGCCGTGGACATCAGTTTTTAATTGCACACCATGAATTGAACTGGTGGCAAATCCGGTCATTTAGAACCGCCTCCCATGAAAAAGAGGAACTCAATGTCATCACCTGAGTTGAGATAGGTGGTGGAGTAATTGTTCATTTCTATAAATTGACCATTTAGCTGAACCGCAACCATCTCGGGAGATTCCACTTTTCGTAATTCCAGAAGTTTTAAAAGGTTTACTTCAATTTCTTTAAGCTCGCTGGTCTCTCCATTTACCGTTATCTGCATGGTGCCCTCCCCTGTGTTGCCGTTGAAAATCATCGAAAGATTGTTTTTAAATAATTAAACCTAGTAAACTGATCAACTTAGTCAAGTAATAAGGCACGAATTGAAAAAAGTCAAGAAAAAATCTAAAAAAAACTCAAAGGGTAGTGGATAAAAGATGAAAGAAGTCCGGTGTCGGCGACCGGGAATTCCTGGGATGGGAGGAGAGGATAAAATTAAATGTCGTATATAACATTTTTTTGTAATGACTGTTGTTTTGAGACGAGGTCAGCAAGGTTTACAGAAAGAACTTTTTTCAGCTTGTCTTCTGCTTCCTGAAAAAGTTCAACAATGACATCACTGCTGCTGTCAGATCTTGGGACAAATTCAATTTCGCCTTCAAGGGCATTTACAATTTCCAATACTGTGATCTTTCCGGGTGGTTTTGCGAGTTCATAGCCCCCATTTTTCCCCCTGGTGCTCTTTAGAATTCCCGTTTTGCCGAGCCGGTTGAATATTTGTTCAAGGTACTGATGCGGAATATCGCAGCGCGAGGCAATGTCTTTTATCTGCAGGAGGCCGGAATTGTAGAATTCCGCTAGAGCCAGGAGTGCTCCAATGCCATATCTGCTTTTACTGCTAATGGTGAGCATGGTAGTTCTTCACCGATAGTTAAGTTTTAATATGCAATGTGGTTTTAAAGCATAAGCATGGTAATTCGGAAATAATATTTTTTTTAATAAATATTTAGTATGAAGCAAGATGTCAAATTATTAATTATCTAGAACTTTTCTGTTTTTGCAAAATGGACAAACTTCAATTGGCAATACTGTGGATACTCTGGTGTAGTTTGCACAGCCTGCTGATAAGCAGGTTTTTTATAACCCGAATGAAGAATATTCTGGGTATAAAATTTGCCTATTACAGATTGGCGTTTAATGCTTTCAGCCTTCTCACATTAATACCCGTAGTTATCTATCAACAACTCCTTTCGGAAGGAATAATTTTTTCCTGGCCCGGTTCGTGGAATATGCTCAAATTCGGCATGTATCTGGCATCTTTTGTCCTGTTTTACGGAGGTTACCGTGTGTTTGATATGCGTTATGTACTTGGCACAAAGCAGGTGAATGAGATGCGGGAAAATAAGAAGATAGAGGCCATGGATTTCTACACTACAGGTATCCTGGAATATGTCAGGCATCCATGGTACAGCGGCTCAATCCTTCTGGTCTGGGCATTTGGTTCGATATCCGATGTTTCACTGGTCTCGAAGATAATACTGACTGCATATTTAATTATTGGTACATTCCTGGAAGAAAAAAAGCTGATCCACGAGATTGGAGAACCATATCTGGAGTATCGTAAAAGAGTTCCAATGCTGATCCCGTGGAAAAAAGGTTAATTTACTCACCATGGAAAATCTTTTTAAAATAGAATCTTCCTTTACGCCGGCAGGAGACCAGCCAAGGGCAATTGAGGTCCTTTCAGGGGGCATCAATGCCGGACACACCAGGCAGGTCTTACTTGGGGTTACCGGCTCGGGAAAGACTTTTACGGTTGCAAAAGTCGTGGAACAGGTGCAAAGGCCAACACTGGTCATAGCGCCAAATAAAACACTGGCAGCCCAGCTCTATTCTGAATTCAAAGAGCTTTTTCCAGAGAATGCAGTGGAGTATTTTGTCTCCTATTATGATTATTATCAGCCTGAAGCATACATTCCCCAATCAGACACCTATATAGAAAAAGATTCGTCCATAAATGATGCCATTGACAAGATGCGCCACTCTGCAACACGTTCTCTTTTGACCCGGCGTGATGTTCTTATTGTAGCGTCTGTATCCTGCATTTACGGCCTTGGCTCACCTGATGAATACAAGAACCTGCATCTGTTCCTGAAAACAGGGGAGGAGTATCCAAGGGAAGAGATACAGAGGCGGCTTGTCTATATGCTGTATGAGCGAAATGACATTTCCTTTCACCGGGGTACGTTCCGGGTGCGGGGTGACGTGGTGGAAATATTTCCAGCCTATGAGGAGGAACACGCCGTACGGGTTGACCTTTTCGGAGATACCATTGATTCCATATCCTTTATAGATCCACTGCGCGGTTTAGTTTTGGGGCAGGTAGCTGAATTGACCGTCTTTGCATCAAGTCATTTTGTCACCTCCACGGAAAGGCTCGAAACTGCCGGGCGGACAATTAAGGAAGAGTTGAAGGATCGGTTGGCCCTCTTAGAGAAGGAAAACAGGCTGGTTGAGGCTCAGCGACTGGAACAGAGAACCATGTTCGACCTGGAGATGATAGGCGAGCTCGGGTACTGTAGCGGTATTGAGAATTACAGCCGGCACTTGACAGGTGCC
>JBDLJI010000299.1:0-3282 GCA_039714455.1 Thermodesulfobacteriota bacterium | reverse complement strand
GCCCCCTCCTGAAACCAATGGCCCGAAAAATACCTATCTCACGCGTTCGCTCGTTCACAGAACCCATCATGGTTACAAAGACCAGGAGGGAACCGATGAAAATAACCAGTACAGCAATGCCGTAGCTGAACGATTTAAACATTTCAATGGACTGCATTTTAGACATAACCGCCTGCCGTAATGCGGTGACCTTGGCGCCCGGGAATTTCTCCGCAATCTGCAGTACCAGTTCGGTAATCGGGCAGTCCCGACAGAAGGCTGCAATTTCAACCATGGAAACCTTGCCTTCTTTGCCAAGAACCTTCTGGAAGGCATGCAGGTCACCAATGATGATTCCATCCTCTGTAGCACCAGTAGGTTTAAGGATTGATGTTACAATAAACTCCTTGTCACCAAGAACCAGGGAATCACCAACACCAAGCTTAAATGTGGAGGCGGTCTGTGAGCCGATAAGCAGTTCATCGGGTTGCGCAGGCGGGGTACCTTCCCATTGCCACCAGTTCTTCAGGGCCAGTTCGGACTCAAAATCAACCCCCATGAGCAGGACATCTTTACCTTTGATCGAAGCTGCACCGAGCACCTTTGGAGCCACAAGGCCCAGGTTCTTTGAATTTTCGATTGTCCGGATATCGGGAATTCTCGCTTCATCAAATTCCACTGTTTTATAATTAACGCCGCCCATGGAAACGCCGCCATAGGAAAGCGACAGATTCTCGCTCTTGGGTACCATGACGATATTGGCCCCGAACTGGTCAAGCCTGTCTTCAATGTCCCGGCTCATGGATTCGGTGATCGACAACAGGGTGACAATAGTTGCAATGCCAATAAAAAGCCCCAGGACCAGAAAGATCATCTTGCCCTTGCGGCGGTTTAAATTGTTGAATGAAATATTGTGAAGTTTCACTGTATTAGCCCCTCAAATTTAGCTTCTTTTTTTAAGGTCTTCAGCCGCTGCGTGTGGCTCACCCTGTTCAAAAGGACTGAATCAATTTCTTTTTGTTTGAAAAAGGCTGTGAAGTTTTTTGTATCTGTAATTGATTTGTCAAAGGTCACCACAATCCTGGCACCATCACTGTCAGTTACCACTTCTTTGACACCCGCCAACTCCCTGATGCCGCTGATAGTTTCATGAGACCAGGTATCGGCGCTTTGCAGCTTGTAAATTGCATCGTCAAGATGCCTGGTATTGAAGTAGGCGATGGATTTGGGCACTACCACCACGCCCATACCGAGTATGATGACTATGGATACAATGGAGGCCAGGGCGCCGAAACTGATTCCCCGCTTCTTAACACCCAGAACCTTCTCCCTTTTTCCCCGGTATTTTTCTAAATCGTAAGTCATGTTGTCCAGTTCCTAGAAGAATGTTTATCTGCTCTTCGTGCCTTTATTATGACTGGCGGTATTTCATGTACCAGCTGTTCATACCGATGTCCCGCATATTGATCACCAGTGTTTCGCCAACTACGGTTCTGTTCAACGGGGCAGGGTTGCAACCGCCTTTGATTACATTAATCTTGTTGGAGGCAAACTTCTGGCCGCAGTTCTTACAGACCATTTTGTCGCCTTCCTGGTAATAGCCGAGACCTGATCGATAACAGACATCGCAGGCGTCAATGGCTGCGCGGAGAACACCGTCAGCACTTTTAAGTACAAAAAAGGTGACCATGGTGCCGTCTTCAGCCTTGACCTTGAAATGATGTGCTTTGCCGTCATTAACCCCGGCCACGGGGATTTCAAGCTTTCCGTTGGTTGGAGTGATCAGTCCGCCGCTTTTGCTTGCTGAAGTAGAGGAGCCGGAGCATCCACTCAGTGCAACTGCAATGAGCAGCAGAAGAATTGTAATTACATTTAATTTGAAATTTTTTCTTGTAGTTAACATGATGCGAATAGCCTCCGTTTTAGTATTTTTTAAAAAGTATTTATTGGACGTTTGGTTTCTCAACGTAACGTTTATAAAGAGTCTTCCATGAAGCAGAAGTGGCATTGCATGGCCCTCTCCTGCTGTTGCATCCGCTTCCTGATCGGACCCCTTGATTGGGAGACCGATTTCGGGGTGTTTTTGAAAAAGCTTTTTGGGCCGGGACTTCGTTGGTAGACACAGCCCTCGCCGGATAGCCAAGACCGGAAATGATTGCGGCAATCCTGCTGTTCTCTAAAGCGCTTGTATGGTCAACTATGACAATCCCTCTGCTTAAATATCCATTCATGCCATAAGTATCGGAGAGTTTACTCAGTTCAGCAGCAATATTGTTCAGGCAGGAAGTGCAGGAAAGATTGCTGACCTGTAGTGTTGTCCGGCTGATCGTGCCGGTGGCAGGGGTAGCTTTCCATGCCGTCGGGCCGGCTCCAGCGCCACCAGAGCTACCGCAGCCTCCACTGCTGCATCCTGAAGAATATTTGCTGCGCTGTTGATACCTGGTGACGTTCTGATCAGGTACCGTAGCTGTCCAGTCAACTTTGGCTGGATAACCAACGTTGGTGATTGCCGAAGCGATTTTTTCGTAATCAAGTTCAGGTTGATGGTCGACAATCACTCGACTTTGCTGCAGATTCGCATCCATGCCTATGGTGCCGGGCAAGCCTTTCAGTTCTGCTTCAATGGTAGCCAGGCAGGAGGAGCAGGAGAGATTGTTGACAATGTAGCTGGTGCGCTGCACACCTGCTGCCTGTGCTCCACTTAACAGCAACGCTGCCATTAATAAGCCGGTTAAAGCAATAGCTAGCCGTTTCCAATTGTTCATGTTTTGTTTCCTATTAATCATGGGTTTATCTGTTTCAGTTTTTTGGCAACACCTTCAGCCATTCACAGAAAAAATAGCAAGGGTTGTGCCAGACCGGAAATGTTCACTAGGAAAAATTATAACTATAAGAAATAATTGAGAAAAATAAAGATAAGATAAAGAGGGCAAAAAATAAGCGGAATAATTTTAAAGAATATTCTTCAATACAAAAGAATCAATTATATAATATTGCCCATCGCCATGCAGTAAGGTTTATTTGGGGTTACCAACTAATTGTGATTGCAACCCGGCAATCTCTGATTGAATCATTTCTCTGTCAGGTTGCTATATCCACTGGTCATCTTAACGGGTAGGCATCCTCCAAAGAGTCAACATTGTGGCAATAAATAATGTTATGTTGCTTTAGTGAGAATTTTATAAGGTCATGACAGTTCGAATTTTTCCAGCCGGTAGATGAGGACATGGCGGGGGATTTTTAAGAGTCTGGCTGCCTGGGAGCGGTTGCCATTGCTTTTTTGCATGGCTTTTATGATCAGTC
>JBDLJI010000298.1:0-3313 GCA_039714455.1 Thermodesulfobacteriota bacterium | reverse complement strand
GAGACCATCCTCTGACTAACTTTAGATTATTAAAATTAAATATACTTTAATATGTAAAACTTTATCGGGAGAAACTTTTATGAAGTCGTTTAAGCACCAGGAAATTATTCAAGCCTTGCAGACGATCCTCAATATCGAGCAACACATATCAGGCATTGATTACTTAAAAGAAATTACAAAAAATATTGCCAGCACCCTTGAAACTCAATACGTCTTGATCGGGCATTCAATTAAACCGGGAAACGATACTGTTCAGACTGATGTGGTTTGGACCGGCGAGGATTATTACGATAACTTCACATATGAACTAAAAGATACTCCTTGTGAAATTGTTTTTATGGACAGCAGGACTTGCATTTACCCCAAAAATGTAATTGACAGATTTCCCAAAGATAAACTCCTCGTAGAAATGGGTGTCGAATCTTATATTGGGGCACCTATGCTGACTGTAGATGCTGAACTATCAGGCATTTTGATTTTACTTGATGTAAACCCAATTGAAGATGTCGATTTCTATTCTACAATTGTTGAGTTTCTGGCAGCCAGAGCCGGAGCTGAACTGGAGAGATACTACATAGAAGAAAAACTCAAACAACAGGTTGCTGCAAGAACAGCAGAACTGGAAAAAACCAATCAGAAATTGGAGAAGGCGCTTTCAGAAATTAAAACCTTACAGGGGATAATACCAATTTGTTCAATCTGTAAAAATATCAGGGATGATCAAGGCTTCTGGCAACAGGTTGAATCCTATATATCAAAACACTCACAGGCGTCATTCAGTCATGCAATATGCCCTGAATGTGAAAAAGAGTATTACGCCGACTTGAAAAACTATTTAAAAGAAGTGAAAAAATAGTTTACCAATGCAAATAAAAAGGCAGAGTCGATAGAGACTCTGCCTTTCCTGCCTGAGACTGTTAATGATTTAATATTTTAAGTTTTTCAATCTATCTTTTAAAACGAATTCACCCTGCCCTTTCAGCTCTTAACTAATAAGTAACTTCTTCTGTCTGTGGTTCAGGTTCATGGTGTTCTTCATATCCCGTGAACATGGCCTTGAAATGCGCCGTAGGGGTATGACCCAGAGTTGCAAGATAGAAATGTACAAACATAAATGCTGAAAAGAAGAAAAACAGCAGTACATGGACTGTGGACACAATCTTCACACCACCAAGCATTTCAATATAATTTTCAAACCCTTTCACCCTCCAGAGAAAAAGCCCTGTTATCATCTGCGCCGGCAGAAAAACAAACATGATACCCACATAGGCTTTTTGCTGCAGGGCATTAAATTTATTATCAGGTGTCATAACATGGGGGTTGGGATCTCCCTTAAAGATGCCTGAACCATAATATTTAACCTGTCTAATGGCATCGGGTACAAAGGTACGAGGATTCGGGAAATATATTCTTATCTTCATGGTGCCGAAATAATAGGCGACCCATAAACCGTAAGCAGCAATCACTACAAAGCCCACATAGTTATGAATCTTAATTGCTTCTTCAAGCGAGAAGAGGTTGATAATTTCAGCAAAACGAATTTGGACACCGGTCAATATCAAAATAACAAAACCAACCGCATTGATCCAGTGCCAGACCCTTACAGGTGCAGGATGGATATATATCAATTTATTGTGTTCCATGGCCAGTCTCCTTACTTATATTGAAAATTCATCTTTCTTTTGTTTTCTTCTTCTCCGTATCGGAGCTGTTGCAATCCTCACAAAGAGATGACCCACAACCACACTCAGGCCACCGACGATGAGAACTAAGCCGATCTTGTCCAGAAGCCTCACTCTTGTACCGCTGATAGCATAAAAATGATTGACATAATAACTTTCAAGCACCCTGCGTTCAACCTTATGGTGCTGACGGGTACCGTCATCTCTGTTTAAACAGATATAGACCTCCTCAAAGAAGGGCGATTCCGGGTTATGGCACTGCTCACATTCCCTGTTTGCCTGTCCCCTGTTGACGTGATGCACCTCGGGTACCATTTCCACCACCAACTCTCCATGAAAAGTCCCGCGTATTTCTTTCTGGCGCAGAAGAAGAACAAGGTTCTCCAATTCATCCAAGCTTATGATGTTATCCTTATCTACATCAATTTTATCCATAAAACTTTCATAGTCGGTTCCCAGTGCTTTCAGGAGGTCATCTCCACTAATAAACGTCTTGGAGATAAGGTCATAAAAACGCAGGGCTATATAGCGTGGTGCTTCCGGGGCATGACAGACGGCACATTCAACAAAGGCAAAATGTGTCTCCTTCTGCGGCAGCCAGTCATGGAAATTATCAGGATTGTGACACTTGAGGCAGAAGGCGTTCTCCCTTTCAAAGACGGAGTCTGCTTCCAGGTGAGTTACGAAATGATAGCCGTGACATGCATAGCACGGTATGGTTATTCCTTTACCACCTGCTTTCTTGTGCACACTGTTTATATACGCCTCTCCCTCATCTTCATGACAACCATCACAGTTTACCATGGCAAGAGAAACAGGATGCGGCACATCGTTATCCCAGTTAAGTTCCTCAATATCCGTATGGCAGTCGACACAGGTAATACCGTTGACATTGTGGACTGAAAACTTGAACCTGTTATAATCAATAAACAGATTCTCCTTCATGCCTTCAGATTCACTACGCTCAAGAGAATCGTCACTGTGGCATTCCATACATTCATCATTTTCAATGGCATACCCTTGACTTGGTATGAGGATGAGGCAGGAACTTAAAAGTACGATAAAAATACCCGCCAGAAAGCAAGTCATTCTTTTCATGGTGCCGACGACCTCCTGTTGAAATTACATGTTAAATGGATTCAACTTGTTGATAATGAAATTCTCAAAATTTAAAATCCATATATAATGAGATTCGCTCTTCACCTCTTACTAACACGAGAACTTACACAATTATCAAAATGAATGCAAATTCATTTTTACCTAAATGATAATATTACTTTTTGCAAGTTTTTTCTCAGGAACTATGAAAAAAGGTTAATTGTAATTAGGTAAATAATTTTTTTTGCACATACCATTCACCTGTAATATACTCGCCATATAAATGAGATACATCGCTCCCAATACAGTGTCATCAACCATTTACAGACAAACATTGCCGGGTGAAAAAAATCACAGCCTATTTGCCTAAAAAATATTTTACAGATAAAATTCTTTGCGTTCGTACTTTAAAATTGTATCTAGATGCTTTTATTTTTTTCATTAATTTACAAAAATTCTGATCTATAATTTATTATGACAAGACAAGAAAAACCTGGAATCCCGCCACATACTAAATGGGGAATACGAGGAAC
>JBDLJI010000297.1:0-3313 GCA_039714455.1 Thermodesulfobacteriota bacterium | reverse complement strand
TATTTTCCAGTTACAGTGGTCACAAATAAAAGAACATGAAACCCATTTTGAAAATTCCTCAGTCAAACTGGAAAAGGAGATGTAACATGTATAGCAGATTAGTCATTCTGGCCATTTTAGTAGGCTCTTTAGTTTTTGCAGCATCCGGACAGGCGGTTGCCAGAGACTATGTGAGTATAGTCGGTTCTTCAACAGTGTATCCTTTTGCCACTGTCGTTGCCGAACAGTTCGGCAGAACCACCCGTTTCAAAACCCCTAAGATTGAATCCACCGGTTCAGGAGGCGGCTTAAAACTTTTCTGCGGAGGTGTTGGCATTGAGCACCCGGATATTACCAATGCTTCAAGGCGGATAAAAATATCAGAAGTCGACCGCTGCCAAAAAAACGGCATTAATGATATTATCGAGGTAAAAATTGGCTACGATGGCATAGTCCTTGCCAGTTCAAAGAAAAATCCCCCCCTGAAGCTCAGCCTTAAAGATATCTTCCTGGCGCTGGCTCAAGATATTCCTGATCCTGCAGGAACTGAAAAACTGATCCCAAACCCTTATAAAAAATGGAGCGATGTAAATCCTTCCCTGCCGGCAACTAAAATAGAGGTTTTAGGTCCACCGCCGACTTCAGGGACCAGGGATGCTTTCGTAGAGCTTGCCATGGAGGGCGGCTGTAAAACATTTGACTGGATCAAGACCATAAAGAAAAAGGATAAGAGGCAATACAAGTCCATCTGCCACACAGTCCGTGAAGACGGCCCTTTTATTGAAGCAGGCGAAAATGACAATCTAATTGTCCAGAAACTTGCGGCCAACCCCAATGCCTTAGGGATCTTCGGCTTTAGTTTTTTAGACCAGAATACAGATAAAATACAGGGTTCCATAATCGATGAACATGAACCGACTTTTGAGTCCATTGCTGATGGAGAATATCCTGTTTCAAGACCACTTTATTTTTATGTTAAAAAGGCCCATATCAACGTCATTCCAGGCATTAAACAATACCTGGAAGAATTTACCGACGATAAGGCCTGGGGTGAAGATGGATATTTGGCTGACAGGGGCATGATCCCCATGCCGGAAGAAGAAAGAGAAAAATATCACGAAGATGCCATAGCAGGTATTCCTCTCACTTTGGAGTAGAAGAACTTTTGGCAATAATTAAGCTACTAATATTTTACCGGTAACTGACCGCACCAAATGTGGTCAGTTACCTATTTGTGTTTATAGGACTCTGCACATCAAGTTAATTGGGCTTGAAATTAAATCAGTAATGCTGGAGAACAGAATTAATGGTTGATGAAAAAAACAGCTTCCTCGAAGCATATGAGACGGTCGGGGAGACTACTGTTGAAAACCCGCGCATGATCTGCCGTAATGTAAATGTTTATTACGGGGAAAAACAAGCCATCAGAGAAGTGAGCCTTGACGTGGGACATAATGAAGTTATTGCCATGATCGGCCCATCAGGGTGCGGGAAATCGACTTTTCTGCGATGCCTGAACCGCATGAACGATACCATCGATGAATGTAAGGTGACGGGCGAAATCTTACTGGACAACTCAGATATATACGACCGCAATATCGATGTTGTGCCGCTGCGCGCCCAGGTCGGCATGGTCTTTCAAAAGCCCAATCCCTTTCCAAAATCAATTTATGACAATATTGCCTATGGGCCCCGTATTCATGGCCTGGTACAAAACAAGATCGAAGAAGGGGAAATTGTTGAAACATCTCTCAAGAAGGCCGGACTCTGGGAAGAAGTCAAAGATAGACTGGATCAGCCGGGAACAAGTTTGTCCGGCGGCCAGCAGCAGCGTCTCTGTATTGCCAGGACTATTGCTGTCAGCCCAGAGGTGATTTTAATGGATGAGCCATGTTCGGCGCTTGATCCTATTGCCACTGCAAAAATTGAAGAATTGATTGATGAATTGCGAGAACAGTATACAATTGTCATAGTTACCCATGCCATGCAGCAGGCGGCGAGGGTTTCACAAAGAACAGCCTATTTTCACCTGGGTGATCTTATCGAGGTCGGTGCAACCAAAAAGGTATTCACCAATCCGCTGCACAAACTGACCGAAGATTATATTACCGGACGGTTTGGTTAAAAAACATATTTTATCTTTACAGTACCGGAATGACTAAAAAAACTATTCTCATAGTTGAAGATGATGAAGATATCCAGCAACTGGTAGGCTTCAACCTGATTAAGGCAGGTTTCCAGATTGATTATGCAGACTCCGGGGAGCAGGCCCTGGATAAGGTGCGTCACCAGGAGCCCGATCTTATACTTCTCGACATTATGCTGCCCGGCATTGACGGAATAGAAATATGTAAAATCCTGCGCAGTGATAATCAGCTTTCTGACATCCCTATCATCATGATGACTGCCAAGGGAGAAGAGTCCGACATATCCTCCGGACTTGACCTTGGAGCTGATGATTATATAACCAAACCGTTCAGCCCCAATATACTTGTTTCCCGAGTTAAAGCAGTTCTGCGCCGCAAAGCAAGGGAATCTCTACAGCAGTCCACGGACCGAAACGAGGTAATTAAACTCCATGGCCTTATCATTGATCCGGTCCGCCATGAAGTCACCGTTGCTGGATCGCCTGTAAATTTAACACCCACCGAATTTGATATTCTAAAACTGCTGGCCCACAAAGCAGGCTGGGTCTTTACCCGACAACAAATTATTGATGAAGTTAGAGGATATGATTATCTCGTTACGCCGCGGGCCATGGATGTTCAGGTCTTCAGCCTGAGAAAGAAACTGGGGACAACCGGCAAGAAAATCGAGACAGTTCGCGGTATCGGCTACCGATTTAACGATTCAAACTAGTTACTACCTTCATACATTCCCAATTCTGGTTCATTATTTCTTCTAATTTTTGCATGACATATGACAGATTCCTGTCGGTGTTTCCACTGCATGGGGAAAATATTTCTCCTTGAATTTCAATGCCACGGTCACAAGACCGATAAGCACCGGCACCTCCACCAGCGGACCGATCACCGCGGCAAAGGCCTGGCCTGAGTCAATGCCGAATACGGAAACCGCCACGGCAATTGCCAGTTCGAAATTGTTTGAGGCAGCGGTAAAGCTTAAGGTTGTTGATTGCTCGTAGGTTGCCCCCGCTTTCAGGGAAAGATAGAAGGAAACCAGAAACATTACGACAAAATAAATGACCAGGGGCACAGCAATCCGGATCACATCAAAGGGGAGTTGGACAATAATTTCGCCTTTGAGGGAGAACATGACCAGGATAGTAAACAGAAGAGCGATCAGGGTCATGGGGCTGATTTTAGGAATAAAT
>JBDLJI010000296.1:0-3327 GCA_039714455.1 Thermodesulfobacteriota bacterium | reverse complement strand
AACTTTAAGTCCTGGTTGGGACAGCAGGAACAAAGCAGTAAGAAATTTACCGATGATCAGCGCCAATGGCTGGTAATGATCCGCGACCATATTGCCGCAAACTTAAGCATTGATACAGATGATTTTGATTATGCGCCCTTTTCGCAGCAGGGGGGCCTTGGCAAGGTGCATCAAATCTTTGGAGACGAATTGAGTGCAATTATTGAAGAATTGAACGAGGCATTGGCGGCCTAAGAAGTTTGAAGTTTGAACTTCTCCCTTCAAACTTCACCTTTTTTAATTTGACATAATCCCGATGTTATGTCAAATTGATGGCATGCAATTGACATAAGAGAAATAAAATGTCATTTTCAGCAGGGTCGTCACATAATGAAAAAAGATATAATCCGATTCCATGCCGGTCGTTTTCAACAACAGTATCAGTACCGGAGTTTTTTGCCCGAACCGATCAATCTGGAATGGCAAATTTCCACCCCTGAGATCATCACCCTCCTTGATGAGGCCAGCCGCTTACTTGGCGAGCTGAACGCTTTTTCCCAGCTTATTCCTGATGTTGATTTTTTTATAAAAATGCATATCACCAAGGAAGCCACCACTTCCAGCCGCATAGAAGGCACCCGGACAAATATGGAAGAGGCCCTGGTGGACGAGCAGGATATTGCTCCTGAAAAACGTGATGACTGGCAGGAGGTCCAGAACTATATCCAGGCCCTCAACTCAGCCATCAGCCAATTGCAAACCTTGCCGCTTTCCAGTCGCCTGATCAAGGATACCCACCGCATCCTTTTGCAGAGTGTGCGCGGCAAGCACAAGCAGCCGGGAGAATTCCGCACCAGCCAGAACTGGATCGGCATAAGTCTTAAAAATGCCACCTTTGTTCCACCGCATCATGAACATGTCCCGGAACTGATGAGCGACCTGGAAAAATTCATCCATAATGAAGCGATCCATGTTCCCCATCTGGTCAAAATCGGCATTATTCACTATCAGTTTGAAACCATCCATCCTTTTTTGGACGGCAATGGCCGTCTGGGGCGGCTGCTTATTGTTCTCTACCTTGTCAGCTTCGGGCTGCTTGCCAAACCGGCCCTGTATCTGTCTGACTTCTTTGAACGGCATAAGGGTGATTATTACGATCATTTGACAGCGGCACGCACTAACCATAACCTGCTTGGCTGGCTTGCTTTTTTTCTGTACGGAGTGCGGGAGACGGCCACCCAATCCATCCAGGTTTTCAAAGAGATCATTGCTCTCAAGGAACGCCTCCAGCGTGAAGTACTGCCGCACTTCCATGTCCGCCGGCAAAAAAATGCCCAGGCTCTCATCCGGCATCTCTATGAGAATCCGGTGGTCAGCATCAAAAAGGTAACGGCCTTGTTGAATGTGCAGCCCAATACGGCCAGCAAATTGATCAGCGATTTCTGCGAACACGCTATCCTGCGCGAACTCACAGGCCAAAAACGCAACCGCCTGTTCATCTTCAGTAATTATGTCCGTCTCTTTGTTGAAAAGGGAAAAAAATGAAGGGTGAAGGGTGAAGGGTGAAGAATTGAATGAGACGCTTGCCGCATAAGTGTAAAGGGAGTGACTATGGAACACGACAAAATAATTATTTACGAAGCAGGCAGAATATACCGGTGAGGAGCAGCGTAAAGAAGGGTGAAATTTCAGGCCAATACGCATCTCGCCCTATTGTCTTTAAAAAAGAGATAGAATTATATTGAATTATCTTTTAAATAAAGATAAAGTCAGTCCATGAAAGCGATAATATCACAACTTGTTGATGATTTTCATGAACGGAAACTGCCTGACTGCATCAATCGGGACAGGGAGTTTGCAGAGCTGACAGGCAAAGCCGATGTGGCTGTCGGTATGAGGCGCTCCGGCAAAACCTTCTTCTGTTATCAGAAAATCTCCGAACTTATCGGCAGTGGAGTCCCTTTGACCGCAATCCTGTATCTGAACTTTGAAGATGACAGGCTGGCTGATTTTGCCGGAAGTGATTTTCAGGCGATCCTTGATGTCTATTACGCAAAATTCCCGGCCCATCGCGACCTGAAATGTTATTTCTTCTTTGACGAGATCCAGCGGATAGACCGCTGGGAAATGTTCATCAGACGGCTGCTGGATACGGAGAACGTCCGGATTTATCTGACCGGCTCATCATCAAAACTGCTGAGTACCGAAATCGCCACCACTTTAAGGGGGCGATCCTTCACAACCGAAATTTTTCCGTTCAGTTTTGCGGAGTTCCTTCGAGCCCATGCCCTTTTTTCCTCGCCACCCGATCGATTTGGGGCGAGGACCTCTGCCATCCTCCGGCGGGCGGCGGTGGATTATCTGACCATCGGGGGCTTTCCCGAGGTGCAGGCTGTTGAACCGGACCAGCGAATCGAAATTCTGCAGGGCTATATCGATTCGGTATTGCTCAAGGATGTCATAGAACGCCACCGGGTCTCCAATGTCATTGCCCTTAAATATCTGGTCCGGCAGATAATGAACAGCCCCGGCGCCAGATTCAGCGTTAATAAATTTTACAACACCCTGAAAAGCATGGCCGTCAAATGCACCAAGAACAGTCTGTACGAATATCTCGACCATCTGATCGATGCTTATCTGTTCTATCGGGTGCCGATCCACAGCCGTTCGGAAAAGGCAAGGATGATTAATCCGGCCAAGATCTACACTATTGACACCGGACTGCTTCAGGCCATGACTTTCCGTAATTCCGAAAATAAAGGGCCGTTACTTGAAAACCTTGTTTTCCTGCACCTGCGTCGGCAAGGCTATGAAATGCAATATGTCACGACCGGCAGTGGTTACGAGACCGACTTCCTGGCCCGGCACAGGATTACCGGAGAAACAAGGCTGATTCAGGCCTGCTGGGAGATGGCGGATAGCGCCACCTTCAACCGGGAACTCAGGGGGCTGCAGAATGCGATGGCTGAACTGCGGATCGACCAGGGCACTATTATCACCTGGGACGATGAGGCCGGGCCGGCGAAAAATATTGAAACGGTTCCCGTCTGGAAATGGCTTCTTAACCCGGCTGGTTAGCCCGTATTTTATAGAGCAAGGAAGGCTAATTGGGCAAAGAAAGCAATATGCAAAAAATGCATATTGGAAATTCAGAGGGGGACCTTTTGACCCCGAATAACTAATAACAAGAGAATTTGCCATGGCAAAAGTCATTAAAGGAAATTTTTCAACGAACCGGAAAAAAACTCCTCCAACTGCATATCAGCTAAAAGTCTCGTTGCTTTATTCAGAACCTCTCATATGGCGGCGTGTACAGGTGCCGGGAACCATGACCCTTTCCCGGCTTCA
>JBDLJI010000295.1:0-3354 GCA_039714455.1 Thermodesulfobacteriota bacterium | reverse complement strand
TCCGCTCCGAACAGGTCGGGCAGGCCGCGGGTTAAAAAGGCCCTGGAACGGGCCGAGTAGAAGTCGACCGTATCCACATGGAATCTTTTTTTATCTTTCCCTTTTTCCTTTTTGATGCCCTTGACGGTTGCCTTCAGCTTGTTCTGCTTCTTGGCTATGCCCTTTACCTCGTAGTGACGGTCGTCAGTAATCAAGGAAAAGCCTTCTTCCAGTGGTTTATATTCACAGGATTGTTCTTTCTTCGGAGCAGGTTCCAGGCCTGCGGCTAACAGGGCCAGATCGTCATAGGCCTCCTTTGGGTTGGCGGGATCCTTGACATCCGGATGAAAGAAGTTGTTGAGATCATAGCCTTCCGGCAGCTTGACCCGGTAGGCTGTGATTCCCTCCTGTTCAAGCCTGGTTGCAGCTTTTTTTGCTCCCTGATCCCCTGCATCATCTGCATCAAAACAAAGGTAGACGGTGGAGATCTTTTGTTTTGGTAATCTCAGATAGTCGATGATTTCTTGGGTGAGACCATTGGTGCCGTAGCAGGGAATGGTGTTCTTGATTCCCCCGTTAATAAGGGAAAGACTGTCGAGGATGGATTCGGTCAGGTGAACCACCGGGCCGGTTGCAGCCCCCTGGCGATTGAAGATGCCCCGCCTTTCTCCGGGCAGATAGAGGTGAAGGGCGGTATCGCCCATGCCATCTACTCTGCGGCCATAGATCCCCACCGGGTTATTGTTTGCGTCAAAGAGGGGAAAGGTGGCGCAGCCGTAGAAATGTTCTTTGCCCTTGGCGTTGAGGATGCCCAGTTCCCCCAGCTGGTTGATGGTCTCGCCGTCATCGGGCAGCACGTTTAACAGGGTGCCGTTGGCAAAGCCGATCCGGTAATCAGCAAAAAGAGTCTTATCTGTGATCCCTCGGCCCTGAAGGTATTCCATGGCCCTGGGATCTTCACTGAAGGCGGTATGATAGAAAGCCACTACTCTTTTCAGGAGCTTGTAATGGGCAGGGGTGAGAACGGGATTATCGTTTTTTTCTTTAACCGGCTTCTTTTTGGAGGTTGACAATTGCGCACCTGAAAGTTGCTGCACAGCTTCCTTGAAACTGATTCCATCATGTTTCCTGATAAAGTCGATAACATCTCCACCGGCACCACAGCCAAAGCATTGCCAGAGGTTTTCCGCAGGAGTTACAGAAAGAGAGGGGCTTTTGCCGTCAGCATGGAAGGGGCAGTACCCTTTGTAGCTTTTGCCTGATTTTTTTAAGGAAATGCCGCAGGACTGGATTACAGCTGCCAGGTCGGTATTTTGTTTGATAGTCTTGATTTCTTCCCGGTCAATCATTTACTCATTCCTCCTGCCAGGGGAATGAGGTTGCCTTTTACATCCTTCACATAAAAGGCCAGGTCATGGTTGCTGTAACGGTTGCTGTTCAATCGAAAGCACAGAAAGCCTGCCCCGATATCGTCTACTCTAAAGATGCGGGGCTTGCCGTTCTGATCCAGGCCCTGGTGATAGTATTCGGAACTCTTTTTGATTTCGGCAAAGAGCTCCACTTTACATTCTTCAGGGGGAGAGTATTTGGCTTTAGGCTTGAGGTGTCTATGGCCTTGTCTGGTGACTGTTTGTTCTTGATCGATCATTTCTTATTCCTCTTCTATCTTTCATCTCGAATAATATATCTCGTAAGTGATTCAGGGACTCACGCAGAATTACAGGATTTACCAGGGCACGCCCTGTGTGGTAATCGTTGTCCAGCTGCTGCAGGTTTTTCCCCGTGAGGGTGAAAGTGGCTATCTGTCGGTCGTTGAAACTGATGCCGGACAGGTTGCCGCCATTACTCAGCAGGTAGGCTCCCTTGAATATGTCTGTGGTCTCAAAGTGGGCCATGGAATCACCTCCTTGTCTGCCCGATGGTTGTATTCAGGGCGGAGATGCAGTAGAAGATAGGAATCTTCGGTGGTTCTCTGCCGGGGTGTGGAGCCCATTAACTGACGACTTTGGCGAGTGGATCAGTTGATGGGCTTTTTCGTGGCCTGATATGCACATTTATAGCTTTCAAAGACTACATGTCAAGGATTTTTTGGTTGCGCAAACAACTTTACGGAAATAAAGTTGAATTATGTCTACTAAAAAACAAACTATTTCAGCAAATTTTTCAAAAAAACTTAAGCTGGCAAGGCAGCAAAAAGGATTTACCCAGGGGCAGCTTGCTCGTAGGGTCGGCTCTGACAGCCAAAGAATTTCCAAGTATGAAAGAGGGGTAATGGTTCCGACAACGCCCATTCTTATCAAAATTGCTAACGCTCTAGAGGTTAGCCTTGATTATCTCTTACTGGATGCCGAGGATAAGGCTGTCAGTAAAATTCAGGATGCTACATTGCTTAGTCAGTTCACTCAAATTGAATCGCTCACAGAGGAAGATAAATTCCTTATCAAAGGTCTCCTTGATGCCTTTATCAAAAAAAGCAAGTTTGAGATGCTGGCCCATAGCTGAGGACACAACCATGCAGGCACAAACAGTTAAAGAAAAAATTACCGAAGTCGTTCTGTCATTGCCGGAAGATGCTTCCTACGACGATATCATGAGAGAATTGGCCTTTGAAAGAATGGTTGACCGTGGCATGGAAGATGTTCGCGCTGGCCGGGTTATCTCAAATGATGAAATGGCCGGCCGGATTAGAGCATGGCGGAAATAAGATGGTCACATGAAGCCGCACAATGGCTCCAGGAAATTTTTGAATACATTGCTCAGGACAACCCCACCGCTGCCGGAAAAGTCGTTTCCGGCATTTATGAAAAAGCTCAACTTCTGAGTGATTTTCCCGAAATTGGTTATAAATACAGGGATGAACCAGAGGGGGAGATTCGTATTCTCCTTTATGGTCATTACCGGATAGCCTACCTTATTACCGACGGCCCCATTGATATTCTGGGAGTATTCCACGGGGCATTGCAGATTGAACGATACCTGCCCTGAGACAAGTGGCGCTACGCGCGATAAGAGAATAGAACCCGCCCGCCCCAACGTGCCAAATTCAGTGTTAATGCCGGGGCGCATTGTACCGCTCCCTGTCCATCACACTGTTTGCGAAAAAGAAAAAACGCAAACAGTGCGCCCGGCCAGTCCGCTCGCATAAGGTCAATTATGTTAAATGGCTTTGTTGTATTTAGGGTTTATGGCTGGCGGGAAGGGTTGTGGTTGGGTTGGCCCCGTGCTGGTGGCGGGGCCATTTAGACATAATTGGGCCTTATGCGACAGTGCGCTGAAGTACGCGCCGGCTTGGCAGGCAGTGCCGTCGTCTGCCCGTAGTTTGCCGCCGGAGGCGGAATGGTTAGAGTGAACTCATTGCTATCATTAAAGATTTAA
>JBDLJI010000294.1:0-3369 GCA_039714455.1 Thermodesulfobacteriota bacterium | reverse complement strand
ATTGTTAAATAGCGCTGCTATTCGCCTCAAATTCCAGAAAGTTTGTTCTCGATTTCTCACTTTTTCGTTACGATTATAATTCTCCGACAGGCTCCTAGCTTTTTTATAATTCTCTTTAACAATCCGCTAATCTCTCTGCGGGTTAGCCTTCCGGGGCGCCTGGCAAGGCACAAGGCCCACCTGCGCAGCAGATCTCTAGGTCATAGGCATTTAATATACGCCTTTCACGATCCTTTTTCTCCTCATCATCAAAAGGCTCAAAGCGCAGCGTCCGAACAAGTGCTTCCGCCTCCTTCCTGTCCGGGATACTATCAAGGCCCTGCCTGATAACCTTGCCCGTATAAGTATCCAATACCTCGGCATCTTTACAGTTCGTTACCACAACCAGGGGAATCTGGTATGATGGCTCTAAAACTCTCGCAGCGGCAATGGCAGCCCGCTCCCGGGTCACAATTGAGCCAGGCGCAAAACGCAGGATCATAAACCTTTTATCGTCCTCTCTGACAGTGATATCAATTGTAGATGCAACATACTGCCCATTATACAATGTTTCAATACACAACCGTGGTTCCAGGTCGCTTTTGGCATACCCTTTCTTTTCAACCAGGAATTTCGCCAGGTCCTGACGGCAGCGCTCATCATCGGTGTCAACTATTGTTTCCCCTGTTATATAATCTACACAGGTTCCATAAATGTAATGATGCGACGGGATATCAGCCATGGGATTTTTGCTTCACTCCATTCTTTCTGTAAAAAACAATTTTACCATAAAAGCAACAGGGGGCCAAATCCGGCCCCCTGTTACATTTATAAAATTTTAAAACCCTGCAAGCTTGGTCCAGCCTGACAATTACAAAAAACTGTTAAAGATCAAGCCAGGACTCGGAGAATACAGTCTGGCCGGAAAGTGCCTTGTATGACTTGTAATGTTGAAGCGCAACCTCGTCCAGTGATGCAGGGTCAGGGTCATTGCCGTCCATCATCCCGTGCACCATATCAACATGACTCTGCCTTTCTCCCTTGCAGATGGCCATGAGCTCATCATCGTATGCATTGACAATTGCTGTTGTCAGACCATGTTTCATCAGCATGATCAGGTAGGTGCGGTCCAGGTATTTTCTGAGATTTTCTGCCACACCATTGGAGACATTTGAAAGTCCGATGGTTGAACCTGCTCCGGGCGCAATGTCCTGCAACATGCTCAAAAATTCCAACCCGGCAAGGGTCTGGTCGGCTCCCAGGGTAATGGGAGATGCAATGGGATCAAACAACATTTTTTCATTGGGAACCCCGGCTTCTGTCAAAGCCATAAGCAGATCAACGGCAAGAGCGGCTCTTTCGTTTGAATCCCTCGGCATGCCATCGGGTCCCCATAGCAGAGCCACCACGCTGCAGCCCGCTTCTGCCGCAATGGGCACCAATGCTTCCATCCTCTCGGGTCTGGCCATGATGGAATTCAGTACCGCATCGGTCTTATTTTTTACGACCTTAAAACCGGCAGCCATAGCGTCAATGTTGGTCGTATCAAGAACCAGGGGCAGGTCACTGACAGCCTCTACCGTCTCAACTGCCCAGGGCATCAACTCCTCGCCGTCTTTTCTGGCCGGCCCTATGTTCAAATCAAGATACGAAGATCCGGCCGCTGTTTCTTCCTTAGCCATCTCCTGAACCGGCCCGGGATTTCGCTCCTTCATGGCGGTGCCGCTTCGTTTGCCCATAATGTTAATGCTCTCCGCGATTGCCATTACAGTCTGTGCCATTACTCCTCTCCTTTTTATGCTTTGGTTTTAAATAATTTGAAACCGTTTTATTAACGAATTTATGCTATAGTTAAGCAAAATGTGGTGCCTGAAACCTGTTTCAACATGAAAGGTATACAGTTGCACAAAAATGAAACAATGCCCTATAGCATATGGATTAATATTCAATACAATCTTGTACCAAAAAGCTCCTAAACAATCAACAAAGTTTAGGTGTTTATACCAATATGTTCAAAAAAATCCGCATAGCTATTCTCCTTTTCATCCTGTTTCTTGTCGGAGCAAATGCATATCTCACCCAACAGAGGATCACAGACTGGGATCAATCCCTTGAAGTTGTAATATATCCCATCAATGCTGACAGAAGCCCCTTTACTGCAGATTACATTGCCTCGCTTACCCCGGACGTTTTCAAGCCTATTGAGCAATTCATGCAAACCGAAGGACTGCAATACAACCTGATGCTGTCTGAACCTGTCATCCTGAGCCTTGCACCCGAGATCAACGCCTTGCCGCCGGCTCCTCCCTTTGGCGCTAATACTATTGCCATCATGTGGTGGAGTTTGCAGCTGCGTTATTGGGCCTGGAAACATGATACCTACCAGGGACCGATGACCGACATTCAGGTTTTCATACTCTATTATGATCCGCACACGCACAGTCAACTTGACCATTCCCTCGGCTTGAAAGAAGGGCATATCTGTATGGTGAAGGCCTTTGCCACCAGGCATCAGGCTGCCCGCAACAATGTGATCATTACCCATGAAATGCTGCACACCCTTGGCGCCACTGACAAGTACAACCTGCAGACCCTTCAGCCCAGATATCCGGAAGGATACGCTGACCCGGAAAAGGAACCATTATTACCCCAGGAGTATGCCGAGATCATGGGGAGGGGTATACCTCTTTCCTCTTCCGATTCAAGAATGCCTGACAGCCTTGCATATACTGTCATCGGCCCTATCACTGCTAAAGAAATCAAGTGGCGGTAACGCTTTTATAACGCATCCTTCATTTTTTATCCTTTTTGAGCAAGGTTAAGGTGTTTGTTGGTTTTGAAGTTTCCAAGAGGTAACATTTTGGGAAATATCATGACTTTGTTTGTGGAGAAAAATCTATAAAGTCGAACATGAGAAGAGATGTAAATTGAGAAGAATCAAGCAAAGACGTCCCCTTTTAAGAGGATAGGTTTCAAATGAATTTGGCAATCGTATCTGCCTTAATAGCTTATCCCAGACTCAACAAATCTCGAAAGAAGCTTTCACAGAGTGAAATCCTTATTTTTATAAGGAAAGTAAAGGCTGAAAGTTGACCCCTTACCTAATTCGCTTTCAAAATTGATAAAACCACCGTGATTTTCCACAGTCCTTTTACAAATTGGAAGGCCTAATCCTGTGCCGCGCCCTAAAACCTTTGTAGTGAAAAACGGCTCAAAAAGCATACTTAACTTATCTTCAGGTATGCCGGCTCCTGTATCAGTTATTGTCACGTTTAAATAAGGTGTATCTTTAAACATTTCTTTTTGAGTGGCAATGGTCAGGCTGCCGCCGTCAGGCATAGAGTCTATCGCATTTGATATAAGATTGCTTATTACTCCTATTACCTCAGG
>JBDLJI010000293.1:0-3385 GCA_039714455.1 Thermodesulfobacteriota bacterium | reverse complement strand
CACCGGATAAGCAGAATCTAGAGACGCCAATACCCAAAGGCACCTCTACACTATATATCTAACATATCTGTGAAGTTTCAAAAAAATCCATCAAAGATTGTAGGAGGAGTTGATCGGACAAGCTTGCGAAAAAAACACAACACCTGACCCGGAAGAAAACCTAAGTTTTCTCAGCAGATAAACAGAATCTGGAGACGCCAATACCCAAAGGCACCTCTACACTATATATCTAACATATCTGTGAAGTTTAAAAAAAATCCGTCAAAGATTGTAGGAGGAGTTGATCGGACAAGCTTCCGTCTACAGACGGACGGACAGACAGACGGACGGATCAAGTGATTCCAGTATACCCCCCTAACTTTGTTCGGGGGGTACAATAACTGTACCAAATTTGAATGAAATCCCTTCATAAATAACTGAGCAGAAGCAAATTTTCAACTTTTTGCAAAAGCGCCCCCTAGTGGCCAAACATATATACATCTCTGAATTGGCTGCAGAACGTGTGAATAAGGTGACCGACATCCTGAAAGAAGGAGATCAGGTCAGGGTAAAGGTTCTTGAAATTGACCAACGGGGCAAAATCAGACTGAGCCGCAAAGCGGTACTTGCTGAAGAAAATAACTGATGTAAAGACAGCAAGGGGCTTTGCTAAATCCAGCAAAGACCCCTTGCCTTTTTTGAGACACTCGTCTCAATTTTCCTTATTATCACATGTTTAAAAAGACAACTCTATTCAATGGCATCAGGATCGTTACAGAAACTCTGCAGCATTCAAAGGTGGTTTCGGTAGGGGTCTGGATAGACGTTGGCTCCAGGGATGAACATGACCTCAATAGCGGTTCGGCTCATTTTCTTGAGCATATGCTGTTCAAAGGCACACGTAACCGGTCGGCCCAGGAAATTGCCAGGGAGTTTGATGTGCTGGGTGGCTCAGCCAATGCTTTTACCACCAGGGAGAATACCTGCCTTCATGCAACTGTTTTGGACAGCAATCTGTCCAACCTGGTGGAATTATTCGCGGATCTGCTTGGCAATTCACTTTTCGCAGACGAAGAAATAGAACGGGAGCGCCAGGTCATCCTGCAGGAAATAAATATGGTTGAAGACATGCCTGACGATCATATTCATGATCTTTTTGCAGGATTACTCTGGCCCATGCATCCACTTGGTAAAACCATACTTGGCAGTCATGAAATTGTTTCATCCATGGATTCGAAAAAACTCCGGGAGTATGTACAGAAATACTATACAACTGACAAAATTGTCATTGCAGCGGCCGGCAAAGTTGATCATGATGATTTTGTGTCTCTGTGGCAAAAGGTTTTTGAAAAATTTGGCCAGGAGAGCGATCCTGTCCTGGAGCGCAATGAGCCCCCATTGCTTCCAGCCAGCAGAAAGATTTACACCAAGCCCCTGGAGCAGGCTCATATACTTTTAGGAACCTACGGATTGTCTATGGTTGATGCAGATCGTTTTGGGTATCTGTTACTCAATGTCCTTCTCGGCGGCAACATGAGTTCCCGGCTTTTTCAAGAGATCAGGGAAAAAAGAGGTTTGGCCTATTCCATCTATTCCTATATCGATTCCTATTCTGACTGTGGTTACCTTGCTATCTATCTGGGGGTTGACAGGGAGTCTGTCAATGAATCGCTGTCACTTATCGCCCGTGAAATAAGCACATTGCAAAACACACCGGTATCTGAAGAAGAACTGGCTAATACCAAAGACTTTATTAAAAGCGGCATGTTCCTGTCTATGGAAAATATGGAAGCGATTATGACACGTATCGCCAGAAATGAGATTTATTTTGGCAATTACATTTCACTTGAAGAGGTGGTAGATTCCATTGATCATGTCACTGGTGAAGATATTCTACGGCTTGGGAGCAAGATTTTCGGCAGACAGGAATTAACCTTTGCCGGCCTTGGTCCTCTTGAAAAGGCCGGAATTGACTGGAAGTCATAATGGTTCGTATCGAAAAACAGATTAGAAAAAGAATAAAATAGAACTGTAATGGAACCTGTTATCATTAGATTTAGTTGGCTTGACCCTGAAAATGCAGGAGATTTAACACTGCCCACCTATCATTCTGTCCAGGCCTCCGGCATGGATGTTGCGGCCGCAGTTACTGAACCTGTTCAAGTAGCTCCAGGTGAAATAAAGATGATACCTACCAATTTTGCTGTTGCCATTCCTCCCGGGTTTGAAATTCAAGTGCGGCCACGCAGCGGCCTGGCAATGAAACATGGAGTGACAGTCATAAACAGTCCGGGAACCATTGATGCTGATTATCGTGGTGAAGTTAAAATTGGATTAATCAACCTGGGGCCAGAACCGTATATCATTCAGCGTGGAGACAGGGTGGCCCAGCTTGTTGTCGGTGCTGTACAAAAGGCTGACCTGCACCTGGTTGAGGAACTGGACAAAACAGTACGCCAGGCCGGTGGATTCGGGCACACCGGTAAGTAGTTTTAATTTTTAAAATCAATTATGCAGGTTTAAAAATGAAGTTTTGTGTATTAGGCAGCGGCAGTAAGGGAAATGCCACTTATCTTGAGTCCGGGGAAACGCGAATCCTCATTGATGCAGGTATGTCCGGCATTGAGTTGCAGCGTAGACTTGCAAGCATAGGCGTTGAACTCTTGGAAATTGATGCCATCCTGGTAACCCATGAGCATAATGACCATGTCCATGGCGTGGGCGTTCTTTCAAGAAGGGCCAAGATTCCTGTCTATGCCAACCCGGCAACATTTTCTGCTGCTTCCAGAACTGTTGGCAAACTTTCTTCCTCTAATGAATTTGAAACAGGTGCGTCCTTTCAAATACGTAATCTGGAAATCCATCCCTTTTCTATATCACATGACGCCCAGGACCCGGTGGGTTTTCGGATTTCTAACGGTAGAGTTTCTTTCGGCTACTGCACAGACACTGGAAAAGTATCGCAACTTATTCGTCATCGACTGGCATCCTGCAAAGGGCTTGTGCTCGAGAGTAACCATGATATAGAAATGCTGCAGAATGGCACCTATCCACCGTATCTGAAACAGAGGATACGATCCAACCAAGGACATCTTGATAACGAAGAAGCGTCTTTATTTCTTAAAGAGTTACTGCATGAAAAATTGGAACATGTGGTGCTGGCCCACCTGAGCGAGGAGAATAATGATCCTGAAATTGCCTATCATGCTGCTATGGCAGCCTTGGGCAATAATCCTGATTGCAAAGAAATGGATCTACGGATATCAGTGGCAGATCAGAAAAGTGCTGGTGAGTTAATTTGCCTATCTAAGAAATAACAGGTAACTTATTTCTTCTAGAGAATACAAGTTGTCAATAATTACAGGGCGCCGCACATAAGTCTAAAATTTTCACATTCATCTTGATT
>JBDLJI010000292.1:0-3390 GCA_039714455.1 Thermodesulfobacteriota bacterium | reverse complement strand
CCTATTGTATCATGCTTGTTGCATCGCTTGGCGATGTTGAGTTTTGTGCCAACTCCATCTGTTGAGGATACAAGAACAGGATCATCAAACTGGTCGGAGCCGATAGCGAAAAGACCACTGAATCCTCCAATATCGGTAAGTACGCCCCTGCCAAAGGTAGGCGTCACGATCTTTTTTATCCTGGAAACCAGTTCATTGCCCTTGTCAATATCAACTCCGGCTTCGCTGTATCTTGATGTTTGTGAATCACTCATTTTATTGATAATTTTAAATTATTAGTCTATGTGATAAAAATGAATTGATCTGTTTTTTAGTCTAAGCTTCTTTTTTTGAAGAACCAATATTTATAATTTTTGAACCCTGAAAAGTCAATAGAATTGATGACAAGCTGGAAACTTCTCTCTACCTGCAAACTATGAAAGAATACCGCTTAAATTATGCTTGTTTCCCCGTCTTTGTCTTCTCTGGAATGAACGTTGAAATAGTCCAATATTCCTGGTAGCATAACGAACCAATGAAACTTCTATTTACTCTTATTGGTGTGGTTTTTATTTTAGAAGGGTTGCCGTATCTCACATTTCCCGAGGCAATGCAGAGGTGGTTGCGGCAGCTCATGGAAATGAAGCCTGCACAGTTAAGAATGGTCGGGTTGGCAGCAGTTTGCATAGGGTTGTTGATCTGTTATGTAACCTTACGCTCCAGTCTGTTTAATTAACATAGTAATTTTAAAGATTATTTTTAGAAGTGAGGATGATGCATGAGCCAGCAAAGAAGCAGTTGGAAGTCAAACTTTGGTTTTCTCCTTGCCGCAATAGGTTCAGCAATTGGTCTGGGTAATGTCTGGCGCTTCAGTTACATGGCTCATCAATACGGCGGTGGGGCTTTTCTCGTCCCCTATCTTGTCGCGCTTTTAGTTGCCGGTGTTCCCATCATGATTATTGAATATGGTTTAGGCCATCGTGAAAAGGGCTCCTCTCCTTTAAGTTTTGTCCGTATAGACAAAAAATTTGAATGGCTTGGGTGGTGGATGCCGATTATCGCAATGTTTGGGATAATGCTCTATTATTCAGTTGTAATCGGCTGGTGCGTTAACTATTTCTTTTATTCTTTTAACCTTTCCTGGGGTGGTGATACCCAGGGCTTCTTTTTTAACCAATTTCTGCAATTGTCCGATTCTGCAGCTGATATTGGTGGTGTTCGTATGCCGATTGCAGCTGCCACATTATTTGTCTGGATTATGTGCTGGTTCATCTGTTATCGGGACATCCGGCACGGCATAGAAAAGGCGAGTGTCATCTTCATGCCGATTCTTTTTTTGTTGACTCTTGTCCTGGTTTTCTGGAGTCTCTTTCTGGAAGGCGCATCGGATGCCATTTTTAACCATTATCTGCATGCCGACTGGTCCAAGATTAATTTGTTTTCTGAAGACCCTGAAGTGCAAAGCTCGGCAGGGAAGGTATGGGCTGCAGCATTCGGTCAGATTTTTTTTACCCTTTCACTAGGTTTCGGTATAATGATCACCTATGCCAGCTACCTGCCCGAAAAAACAAATATCGGCAAGAATGCCTTCATTACCTGTCTTGTTAACTGCCTCTATTCCTTTGTTGCCGGGTTTGCTGTTTTCGGAATTGTAGGATTTATGGCGCAGAGCCAGGGAGTTCCCTTTGAAGATGCGATCAAAGGGGGGCCGCAGCTTGCTTTTGTTGTGTATCCCCAGGCGATCTCATTGCTTCCAAGCATGAATGTACTCTTTGGGGTCATTTTTTTCCTTATGCTGGTAATTGCAGGGCTGACCTCGGGCATTTCTTTGATAGAGGCTTTTACCTGCGCCATTACTGATAAATTTGACTGGTCCCGAGGTAAAGTGGTGACCGTTATCTGTGTATTAGGATTTCTGGGCAGTCTTATTTTTACGACCCGGGCAGGGCTGTATATTCTTGATATAGCCGATCACTTTATCACCAATTATGGATTGGTTATCGGTGGACTTTTGGAATGTCTCATTATTGGCTGGGTATTAAAGGCATCAGTGCTGCGAAAACATATCAGCCGTCTTGGAACAGTCATTCCGCCTCTGTGGGATTTGCTGGTCAAATTTATAACACCGGGAATTCTTATTTATCTGCTGTATCTTTCCCTGGCAGGAGATTTTGCTGAAAATTATGAAGGTTACCCAACCGAACAACTTATACTGTACGGGGTAGGGTTGATACTCATCTGTCTCGTTGGTGCATTGGCATTGACATTTGCACCATGGAAGCCCGAGAAATTAAAACGGCGACATCGTCCTGAGGAAGACGAACTGCTTATTTAGCAAAGAACCCAGGTAAGCACCCTTTCAGGGCATAAACGAGCGGAGCGAGACTCCGGAATTATGTCTTTAAACTTTAGCCCGCATTTCTCACGAACATTTCAGCATTCAATAGTGAATGGTGATAGTCTGAGGCATAGAAGAAGGTATACAGGATATTGACAGGAAGAGAGTGTTTATGAATGGTGTAGATGAAAAATATGCTGAACTGTTCGCACAAGGCAAGCCGATACATCCGTATAGCCTGCAGTGTAAGGCGTTTAGTTTATACCCTGTCTTTAAGGGTGCATACTAAAGTATAGCTCAACCCCCTTACACTTTGTCTATCCGGCGTCTCGGCTTCTGAGAAACCCGGGTTAACTCACTTTAGTCATTTAAAACTTCAGGTATTTTCTTTTGACATCATCCCATCTATTAAACTCTATGGATGCAACCAATCCAGACAAACATATTATGATAGTAGCAGGTGAAGCTTCAGGCGACCTGCATGGTGCTGAATTTGCCCGGGAACTTCTGGCAATGGACAGGAGTTTGACATTGTCTGGTGTTGGTGGTGCAGGAATGGCGGCGGCAGGTGTCAATCTTTTCTACGACGTATCCAAGCTGGCGGTTATGGGGATCATAGAGGTGATTGGCCGTTTAAAAGATATCAGATCAGCCATGAAAATCCTGGAAAACCAGTTCCAATCCAACAGGCCGGATCTGCTGGTACTGATTGATTATCCCGGATTTAACCTGGAGCTGGCTCGGAGGGCCAAGAAATATAACATACCTGTTCTATACTATATCAGTCCTAAAATATGGGCCTGGCGTGAAGGCAGGATCAAGAGCATAAAAAAATATGTTGACCGCATGGCGGTTATTCTCCCGTTTGAAAAAAAGTTTTATCAAGGGCATGGTGTTGAAGTCGATTTCGTGGGAAATCCACTGCTTGATCAGGTGCATACAACCCTGACATCAAATGAATTCAAATCCCGCCATGAAATTGATAGTGATGCAACTGTCATAGGCATAATGCCTGGCAGCCGAAAGCAGGAGATTGCCAAGCTGTTGCCGATGTTCATGCAAACTGCCTTACT
>JBDLJI010000291.1:0-3412 GCA_039714455.1 Thermodesulfobacteriota bacterium | reverse complement strand
AAATGACCCTGCAAACAAATCTTTTCATAGCAAGTCTTGCCATAGTTGCCCTTTGCTGGTGGATTGCCATAGGTTAAAAAGTGCTTATAGTAATTTTTAACCAGCAACTGACAATCAATATATTTTATATGACAGAGCGTTTTTGTATCCAGAGGTCCACTTTTCAAAGAGGTATTTAACGATTCCTTATGAAATGGATTGCTGTTATATACTTTTTCAAATAGGATGGTTAGCCTTTATGGTTATACAAAATAATACTTGTAATCACCTATCCAATCTGTGAGAATCAAAAATATAATTGCATTAAATTATTGAAAGCCCATAACTTTCCGGTGCATGAATGCAACATGTTTTCCGGATAAAGATACTATAGCAAAGTGAGGATTATATGGCTTGGCAGGACGAACAGCCCCCTTGGGGCAAAGGTGGCAAGACTCCATCACCTGAAGATTTTATCGCTGACATTTTGAAAAAACTCAAAACATCCTTTGGAGGCATGAAGGGTGCACCTCCGGGAGGAGGAGAAGGAGACCAAATGCCTTCCGGAAGTTCTCCAAAAGGGATGTTTGGCGGTATAGGCAAAATTCTTATCATCATTCTTGTAATAGTGCTGTTTCAGGTCGTCAACTCATCATATTATACCATCAAACCAGGTGAGCGCGGCGTGGTCCTGCGGTTTGGCAAGTACAGCAAGACTGCTTCTCCAGGGCTTAACTTCAAGATCCCACTGGTTGACGATGTTATCAAGGTGGATATTGAAACAGTACGTAAAGAGGAATTTGGTTTTCGCACCAAAGTGCCCGGCCAAAAGAGTATTTACCAAAGAGAAGGATTTGATGCTGAATCCCTCATGCTGACCGCGGACAAAAACGTCATCGATGTTCAGTGGATTGTCCAATACAAGGTACAGGATCCCTTCAATTTCCTCTTCAAGGTCCAGGATGTCCGCCAGGCAGTACGCGACGTCTCTGAAACCTCTATGCGCAGAATTGTTGGCAACATGGATTTTGATTATGTGTTGAGCAACCGCGAAATCCTTGCAAACACTACGGCCAAAGAACTGCAGACTGAGCTTAACAACTACGAGGCGGGAGCAGTTATCGTCACAGTCCAACTGCAGGATGTCAATCCGCCGGATGCAGTCAAACCTGCCTTCAACGAAGTCAACGAAGCGGACCAGGATATGAAAAGACTGGTTAATGAAGCAGAGGAAGCCTACAACCGGGTCATTCCAAAAGCACGCGGCGAGGCACTGCAGATCGTTGAAGAGGCCAGTGGCTATTTGGCTCAGCGGGTTAATGAAAGCAAGGGTGATACTGCCCGTTTTCTGGCAATCATGAAGGAATACCAGGCTGCTGAAGAAGTGACCCGCAAGAGGATGTATTTAGAGACCATGCAGGAAATCCTGCCCTCAATTACCGATATCTATGTGATTGACAAAGAGCAGCGTTCCATTCTGCCCTTTCTGAATGTCGGCGGTGTGCCACAGAAATAACATAATTCAGGCTCAAAATTTTTGAATTTTATCAAAACATAATAGAGGAAACCAGGTGAACAAAATAGTGAGAACCGCCCTGATACTTATCGTAATCGTTCTGATATTCACCGCTGCAAACGGTGTCTATATCCTGCAGGAAGGCAGACAGGCGATCATTACCCAGTTCGGCAGGCCCGTGGGTCAACCGGTCACTGTGGCTGGACTTCACTTCAAGCTGCCATTTGTCCAGGAAGTTACCTTCTTTGAAAAGAAAATCCTCATCTGGGACGGCGATCCCAACCAGATACCGACCAACGATAAAACCTTTGTCTATCTCGACGTGACAGCCCGCTGGCGTATTGCCGACGCCCTGGTCTTTCTGCAGGCAGTCAACAACGAAGCCAGGGCCCAAACCATCCTGGACGACATCATTGACGGCACAGTGCGCGACCTGGTGAATAAAAATGACCTGGTGGAGATCATCAGAAGCTCTGATTTTTCACCGGAAACTATGGTCAATTCAGCAATTGAAGAAGAAAAACTGCGGTATGGCCGTGATGTCATTTCGACAATGATTCATGAAGCTGCCTCCAAGATCACCCCGAAATATGGCATTGAACTTGTTGACGTCATGTTCAAGCGCGTAAATTATATTGAATCTGTCCGACGCAAGGTGTATGACCGGATGATTTCCGAGCGTAAAAGAATTGCTGCAGAAAAACGCTCTCTGGGTGAAGGCCAGAAAGCGGAGATCATGGGTAAGGTCAAACGGGAGTTCCAGGTGATCATCTCTTCCGCCAACCGCGAGGCCGAAGAGATCAAGGGTAAGGCAGACGCCGAGGCGGCCAACATTTACGCCAAGGCCTATAACCAGGACCCGGAATTCTATGCATTTTCCAAGAGCCTGGAAAGCTATAAAATGGCCATGGGCAAGAATACCCATCTGATCATCTCGTCGGATTCCGAGTTTTTTAAGTATCTTGATAAGTTGAAATAGGACTGCAGGGTTCAAGGGTTCAAGGGTTCAAGGGTTCGAGGGGAAAGGCAAAAGCTATATTAAGTTGACAGTAGGCAGTTAAAGTCTTCTCTGCGTTTCGCTTATCTATCAGTTGACAGAAACAAAAAAAAGAAAAGATTATTTAACCGCAGACTGTGCCAGTCTGCGGTTAATTTGTTTTTTAAGCTTTTACCCTGGAAACCTTGGAACCTCGACCCCTTGGCCCCTGCCTTTTGTATCATTCAGCATCATCGTCACTTAAATTATCAGACAGATAGCCGGGACTATGCTCTTTTTTAAAGGCTATCCTGCCATCCGCCTCCAGCAATTCCAGTAGTTTTTCAATCTGCGCCACCTTGTCCAGGGCATCGATTTCCAGTCTGGTAAACCTGCAATTACAGTAGGTCAGCTGCCCATTGCACCAGGGGCAGATCTCAACCGGGCAGCCAAGGGTATGAAATTCTCCCACAGAAGCATGGCATGAAGGACACAGATTTGAGTCGGGTGTATACGGCTCGTATTCCTGCAACTTTTCAGGTTTTTCTGTAAGGGCCAAGACCTCTTTGTTATTCTCATAACCAAAAAAGTCCAGCAGTTGCCGATCGATGATACCTTCTGCCAGGGTGCCTATTATATGAGCTGCCTCATTATTCGCCAGATAGAGGTAATTCAAGCCATTACCGGTTGAAACACAGAGAAGGAAAACACCCTGACTGCGGGTCAGAAGACGCAGTGTTTTTACAGAATCATCCTTACCTTCCGGTAAATGGACATAGAAACTGTGCAGCAGATTTAAAGCTATAATATCTGAGTCAAATTTTTCCAACAAAGCCTCTGCCATATCAACCTGCTCTTCAGGCACAGCGTACTTCATCAGAAATTGTATATCATTCTTACGTTCAGTTACTGTTTTCGGGGTATCCATATCTATCAGAATT
>JBDLJI010000290.1:0-3416 GCA_039714455.1 Thermodesulfobacteriota bacterium | reverse complement strand
TACGAAAAAAATAATACTCGGAATATCAAACATATGCCTGTGCTTATTTTTTTCGCAGTCCTTGATCTCAAACAAAAATCCTCATTTCTGGACAGACACAAACTAGTTTTGCACCCTTTTAGGATGTGCATTATTAGTAAAGAACAGAATCTTACACTTTTACTCTGGTAAATTTATGCCATCAAAAGTCACAGAAAATATTCCCCTGGCTGAAAGGATGCGGCCAACACGAATCGAGGATTTTGTCGGCCAGGCGGAGTTGTTGGGGGAAGGAAGAATTCTTAACAAACTCTTCCTCCATAAAAAAATCCACTCCCTTCTGTTATGGGGGCCGCCGGGGAGCGGCAAAACTACACTGGCACGAATCCTGGCCCAAAATATATCGGCAGATTTTGTATTTTTTTCTGCCGTCCTGGCAGGAGTTAAAGAAGTTCGGGAAATAGTTTCCAGGGCAAAAGAACGAAGGGACACTGCAAATATCCAGACAATTTTATTTGTAGATGAGATACATCGTTTTAATAAAGCTCAGCAGGATGCCTTTCTGCCCCATGTTGAAAGCGGTCTCTTCACCCTGATCGGTGCAACTACTGAAAATCCATCCTTTCAGGTCATTGCTCCTCTGCTTTCCCGCTGCAGAGTGCTTGTTCTGAAACCTCTCTCAACAGCAGAACTCAAAATTATTCTTAAGCATGCGCTTGCAGACAAAAAAAATGGGCTGGGACAAAATAAACTCGAGATTGAAGAAAAGGCATTGGAACATATCTGTAACATGTCAGACGGAGATGCCAGGGCTGGTTTGAATATCCTGGAAGTTGCTGCTGATCTGGCCGAAAAAGCTGCAGACACCTCATCTGTCTCTATTATTACTGTGCATGCAGCGGAGGAAGCAAGTCAGAAGCGTCACCTCAAATATGATGCTGCCGGCGAAGAACATTACAACCAGATATCTGCCCTGCATAAAAGTCTGCGGGACAGCGACCCTGATGGCACACTCTACTGGCTTGCCAGGATGTTGACCGCCGGTGAGGATCCATTATATATTGCCAGGCGCCTCATTCGATTTGCCTCTGAAGATGTAGGGATAGCCGACCCCCAGGCAATCTCTATTGCCATCAATTGCCGTGAGGCCTATCATATTATGGGTTCCCCCGAAGGAGAACTTGCACTGGTCCAGGCTGCTGTCTATTTAGCCACAGCACCAAAAAGTAATGCTATATACAAGGCCTATAATGAGGTAAGGAAGGACATTGAGAAAACAGGATCTCTACCGGTACCATTACATATCAGGAATGGGCCGACACGTCTCATGCGCGATCTTGACTACGGTAAAGGCTATCGTTACGCCCATGACGATGCAGATGGCCTGGTTGACCAGGAACATTTACCGGATGTACTGAGCGGTCGAAAATATTATTATCCTACTAATCGGGGATATGAGTCACTTGTTAAAGACAGACTGACCAAATGGCGTCAGATTCTTCAGGCCCGAAAAGAAAAAAATCCTCTGCAATCCATCAAAGGAGATAGCTGACAATGCACCGTTTAATCATTCTCATAGTATTTCTGAGTCTGATACCATCAGGATCGACCATAGCCGGTTCAGCAGGTATCGGAAAACAGAACCTTCTGCTCTTTTATTCTAATGATGTAATAGGAGAAACTGAACCCTGCGGCTGAACAAGCCGTCAATTGGGCGGTCTGTCCAAAAAAGCATATCAGTTGGAAAAAATTCAGGGACTTTACGAGATTCCGTATTTGACTGTCGACGGGGGAAACCTGCTTTTCAAACATGAACGTATCGCTCCAGCTCTGCTTCAGCAGATGACGATAACAGCCGAAGGGATCATAGATGCCTATAACCTGATGCAATATGATGCGGTTGCAGTAGGCAGAAATGATCTGGCCGGCGGTCTATCATTTCTCAAAGAACAGGCGGCAAGCGCCCAATTTACTTGGCTTTCAGCAAATCTTGTCCATAAATCAGACAAAAAGCCAATATTTTCTGCCAGCCTCATTCGCAGGTTTGACAACCTTACTGTCGGCATAATCGGCTTGACCGGTCACGATGGAAAAATACAGTTTCAGGATAATGAAGATGCAGTTATTCTCCCATGGCAGGAAGTATTACCCGATTACATTGCTGATCTTTCCTCCAGATGTGACCTGCTTATTCTGTTATCGAACAACACGACTAAGCAGAACCAGGAGATAGCTGAATCTTTTGAAGAAATTCATCTTATTATCCAATCTAAACCCCGTTCAGGAAATTCCGCTCCAAAGCTGATTAATAAAAGTCTCATTGCCCAGACAGGAAAACAGGGAAAATATCTCGGCTGGATGTTAATCGACTGGCAACAATCCAAGACTTGGGGCAGGAAAGGTGATATAAAAGAGATGGCAATAAAAAAACAGGAACTCGATGGAATTAATGGCCGCATAAGCCGCATCGAGCGCCGCGAAAAGAAAGAAGACCTTGCTGCCAACTCCAGTTACCAGAACCTGCTCAGATCTCGGGAGCGGTTGCTTTCTTCAATTATCTTTCTTGAAAACGAACTGCATGATCTCAAGAAAACAGGACATGCGCCCTCAACCTATGAAAATAATTTCATAGCATTGGATATAAAACTGCCGGACCAACCGGATGTTGAGAAAATTGTTAAAAGAATTAAAAAAGATATCAATCAGGCAGGCAGAAGCAGAGCAGCAAAAGCAGCAACCTCAACTGGTCGTCCTGAAATGCCAATTGAAAAATTTGTATTTGCAGGCTGGCAAGTCTGCGCGCAATGTCATAGGCCTCAAACTGCTTTTTGGGAGAAAACAGATCATTCCTCTGCTTACCAGACTCTGGTTGAACAGGAGCAGCAGTTCAACCTTGACTGCCTGCCCTGTCATGTAACGGCAGAATATGAGACCACAAAAATCAGCGACGATGATTCAGTCCTGCTTTCCCTCCCTGCCGTATTACAGCAGGTGGGTTGTGAAATCTGTCATGGTCCCGGCAAAACCCATGCAGCATCTCAGGATCCTTCGCAAATATCACGAAGACCGGCTGCATCTATATGTTTACGCTGCCACACCCCTGAACGTGACGAAGAATTCAACTATGAAAATGACCTGGAACGCATAGCTTGCCCTGCCGGCAAACGATAGTAAAAAGTGAGGACTGAAGAGATTAAGGACTGAGGGCTGAGGACTGATAAAAACAAATGCTTGATGCTGGATTCCAGATACTGAATTTTAAAAAAGCAGCTCTAACTCAAATAATAAAAAGGCCATGCGTAGAAAAACACGCATGGCCTTTTTGTTTATATTTCTACTGGCAGTTTAAGCGCCAAATGCATCCTGTAAAGATGGCACGACTTGCTTTTTACGGCTCATCATACCGTCAACCCACATGGACTGTCCTTCGATCTTAC
>JBDLJI010000289.1:0-3417 GCA_039714455.1 Thermodesulfobacteriota bacterium | reverse complement strand
CCTATTCTGGCACCGCTTTCATCCTTCCAGTAGATTGTTGCCTGGGGATAATTCCTCAGCACACTTATTTGCATGACTTCTGATGCTTTATTAATGTCAGAGCAAATATCAAAGAGAACATCCCCAAAATTCTGGTCTTCTTTTGATTGCATCCCATGGAGTTTGAATACTGTTTCAAAAACCTTGCCTGTTGATTCAGATCCGAGCATTGCCAGTATAATAGTTTTCAGATCCTCAGGCCCCATGTCAGGAGCATGGCGCCCCCGGCCGCCGGATTGGAGTATTCCTCCCTTATTCAAATTTACTCCGATGCGGTCAATAGTATGCTTGCCGATACCGGTAAGGTTGGCAATTTGCATGTTGAGCTGCGTTCTGTGAGCCATAGTTTTCCCAAAATTCTACGTTATTATAATATAGCTAATTAACACATTGAAATTACATACAAACATATTAATAACGCATATGTCAACATGCAATTTGCTACATTATGAATATTTTATCACGTTTTTTATATATAGATCTATAATTTCAATTAGTTACACAAAAGCCCTTCCCGACAGAATCAGCAAGGGCTTCACATTTTCAGCAAACTGCTGGACCTTCAGAAAATATATACACTAGCTACTGCTTCTTTCTGAGCAGACCATTCACTTCCCAGGCTGCGTCAATCGCAGGGTCATAGTGTATCGTTACAGTGTTTCCCGGATTGGCCTGCTCCAGCGGCACACCATGCTGATCGAGCAATTCAAGCACTTCAAAAGAAACAGCATTGATATCACGGCAGAGATACTCAATTGTTTCACCTTTCCTTAAGGGATTTCTCATCTCAACCTGCAGCCAGTTGTCATTTTGCGACCTATCGCCAAAACCCTGCACCAGGCCGACCGGCACATACTCCTGGTCAGTTCGCGATCTGTCATAGAGCATATCTTCTGCGCCTGGGGGCCCGAAAATAAAATTTTCCGTATAACCCCTGGTGCCCACCTTCATGAGTTCCTCCATATATACAGGCGGCAGCGAGATCATCCTGTTATCTGCCAGGGCTTCTTCAATATTTTGCGCTATATAATCAATGGCCGCCCGATATATCCTCACCACCGCGCCAACATAATAAACGCTTTTCATCCTGCCCTCAATCTTCAGGCTGTCCACACCGTAACCGATCAATTGCGGCAGCTTGCTCAGCAAACACAAATCCTTGGAATTAAATATATATGTGCCGCGCTCATCCTCCTCCACAGGAAAATACTGGTCCGGTCTTTTCTCTTCCTGCAAAACATACTTGTAGCGGCAGGGGTGGGCACATTCGCCCCGGTTGGCATCCCTGCCCGTGAAGTAATAACTGAGTAAACATCTGCCTGAATACGAGATGCACAGGGCTCCATGCACAAAAACCTCGACCAGGGTTGTTTCATGAAGAACCTGCCTGATCTCTGCTATCTCTGCCAGGCTGAGTTCCCTGGCTACATTGAGCCTTGCCACCCCCTGGGCCTCCCAGAATTTTGCATTTGCCGGGTTGGTGACATTGGCCTGGGTGCTCAGGTGAACAGGGATCTCGGGAATTATTTCTTTAGCCAGTGAGAGTATGCCGGGGTCTGATATGATGATGCCGTCCGCCTGGATATCTTTCAGAAACAGCAGGTATTTCTCCAATCCCTGCAGATCCTCCCTGTGGGCAAAAATATTAACCGTAACATACAGTTTGACATCTCTTTCATGGGCATAGGCAACAGCCTCTGCAAGCTGCCTGTCTGAAAAGTTACTGGCATGGGCCCTAAGGCTGTACTTCTTGCCCCCGCAGTAAACGGCATCCGCACCATAATGGATTGCTGCAACCATTTTTTCAAAACTGCCGGCCGGAGCCAGGAGTTCGGGGATTTTTATGCCGGGAGCTACTTTATTTGATGCTGATACTTCTGATGACATGACAGTTCAAGGGTTCAAGGGTTCTGCCAATCGTCGGCAGTTTCACATGCCGACAACGGTTCAAGGGAAAAGCGAAAAAAACGTTAAGGATATTTGCACAAATTTTAGTATGTTGCGATATAAAATTGTGCCGCTTCAATGTTTATTTACTTGCCTGTCGGGAAAAATCATTAGTACATATTATTCATGATTCAGCAAACTGCAAAAAAACAAATAGAATCAGAAAACAGAAAAATTCCTTTCTCAGTCGGCGTTGCCATGAGCGGCGGGGTCGACAGCTCTGTAACAGCTACCCTTTTAAAAAACATGGGGCATGCTGTCCATGGTTTTTTCATGGCCCTGGCCCAACCGGATCTCGACCTGCAGGTTGAACGGGTAAAAAAAGTAGCCAGACACCTGGATATCCCAATCACCATCGTTGACCTGGCAGATGAATTTAGGCAAACGGTTTTGGATTATTTCACCCGGAGCTATTTCAAGGGCAAAACCCCCAACCCCTGTGTTGTCTGCAACCCAAAGATAAAATTCGGCAGGCTGCTGGAAGAAATCCTGTCTGCAGGATGCGATCTGATGGCTACCGGCCATTATGCCAGAATTGCCCGTGATCAAAAAGGCATCTGTCATCTTTTAAAGGGCAAGGATCCTAAAAAAGACCAGTCTTATTTTCTGCACCGCCTGACACAACAACAGCTTGCCAAGATACTCATGCCGCTGGGAGAGCACACAAAAAAAAATGTCTATAAAATGGCTAAAGAACTGGGCATATCCGGAGTTCATGGCGCTGAAAGCCAGGACGTCTGCTTTTTAAAAGGGCAGGATCTCAACAGCTTCATGGAGCAGTTTACTGCAGCAGATAACGGCAACGGCTTCATCCTCACCCTGGACGGCAATGTTCTGGGAAGTCATCAGGGAATCCACGGCTATACGGTGGGGCAGCGAAAAGGGCTGGGCATACCTGATGCCACTCCATACTATGTGCTGTCTCTTGATCCGGTGAAAAACGAAGTGGTGGTGGGCAAAAAAGAAGATCTCTGGAAAAAGCAGCTGGCGGTGAAAGATGTCAACTGGATTGCAGGGAAAGAACCTGGCCTGCCCCGTTATTTTCTCACCAAGATCCGCTACCGCCATGATGGTGCATCCGCCAAGGTTGGACTGCCTGAAAAAGAGATTTACACGGTTCGCTTTCCTGAACCGCAGCTGGCTATCACGCCGGGCCAGTTTGCCGTCTTCTATGAGGGGGACGAAGTGATCGGCGGCGGAGAAATTCTTTAGGCAATAGTGCTTCGCTACCAATCCATCATTTATCCTGTCAGCATTTACTAGTGAATGGTGATAGTCTGAGAGCATAGAAGGTGGTATACGGGATATTGACGGGAACAGAGTGTTTACGAATGCTGTAAAAATATGCTGAACTGTCCGCGCAAGGCAAGCCGAGACATCCGTATAGCTTGCAGTGTAAGACGTTTAGTTTATACCCTGTCTTTAAGGGTG
>JBDLJI010000288.1:0-3426 GCA_039714455.1 Thermodesulfobacteriota bacterium | reverse complement strand
CTGTGCAATGAAAGGTGTGTCAATCCTGCGGGTTCATGATGTGAAAAAGACGGTCGAAGCCGTACGTCTGGCAGAGGCAATCAATAAAGCCGATTAATTTTTCCCCATATGGCCATGTTTTCCCGGGCTTTTCAGGGTTACTTCGACTTCCATTAACTTGTTCCCAAAAAACTTCTTTCGCTTGATCTGTACCAGTACAGCGTCACTTTTTTCCTTATAGAGCATGGTAATTTTGACATCCTCCATGTCATTGACCGGGTCGGAATCGATGGCCAGGATAACGTCTTTTTCTCTGATACCGGCCTGTTTTGCCTGTCCCTGGGGATTGAGGGCTGTGACCAGAACCCCTTCTTCATCTTCAGTATCCTCAAGCATGACACCAAGCAATGGAAAAGGGGAAAGACTTGCCGGTGGAGAAAAGAAGACAAAATCAGCAGTTTCTGATTCAGACGTTAAGCCGATATTGTTAACCACTACAGCCTGGGAAACCGGCAGACGGCGTGATACCCTGGGGGGCACAGCATTGATCCTGTCAACATGTCCCCGGCCGGCGATGATCGCCATGCGCGTATCCGGATGTGTTTTCAGATAATCTGTTATTGTTTCAGCCATGGTTTCATCCCACAATGCCTGGGCCTGAATAAAGCCGCTGAAATCTCCATTTTTCTGCTGGCCTGCATGCATGGTAAAGGCGGTCCCAATCCTCTCCCTGTAGCCGGGCACATCAAGTTTCCTGTTTACAGGCAAACGGCTGATGTCATCTTCAGGCAAACTGTTTGGCCCCCCGTTTTTGAAGACCTGGCTGACAATGTCTTTTTCAAGGTTCAGGGCAATGATCTGTAGATGGTTATGCTTGGCAAAATTGATGATATCGCGATACAGTCGGTAATCAAAACGCCACATTTTGAAATAATGTGATTCCTTGAGGAACGATTTTTCGTCCAATTCGCCTCTCAGGTACCGGTCAAGAACCGGTTGTGTTGGCCTGGTAAACATTTCCATACCGATGGCCAGGTTGGGATCGTGTTTATAGAGGGCTCTGATAATTTCCAACTGGAGTAAGTGGTCCTCATAATTGGTGTGGCCTTCCCCAATATAAATCACCTGAAAGTTCAACAATTTTGCAATAATATCGTCAAAAGTCCGTGACCTGCTTGTTTCAATGCCGGCTGGAAGGCTGACAAGTTGGACCTGCAGGCCAAGGTCTGCTTCCATGATTCGTTTGTCCCGGATGCGCCCGTCTTTAAAAGAGAGGTAGCTGTATTTCCCATAATGGCGAAGTTTCGCTGCTGCCCTTTCAACCTGTTCTTCGTTTGCAGCGGAAACAAGGGCTGCTACCTGATCGGTATTCAAGGGGTTTTTTCTTACATCCAGGGTAAAACCACCTGCAGGATGGTCCGGAAGGGCGAAAAGAGAGCGGCTCAGCCTGCTTTCCATTCCAAGGAAAAGTAAAGAATTTTCAGTCAGGTCTTTATCGGTGACCTCGTCCTCCATTAAAATCAGACCTTCAACATCCTCCAACTGTTTCAAAAAAGGTTCATAAACAGTTCGATGTTGTTCGGAAGGAAGAATGGCCAGCTTTCTAGCTGCACCGAGAAACCGGGACCAGGTGGACGGCAGTTCGGACGGGGCCAACGTGCGCATTATATCATATCCCGGATCGACAATAAGTGAATCCGGAACAGATGCCAGAGGTATTTCAAAGGTGTGACTGGAATTGGAGACAGAGAAAGTTTTTTGAATCTCTTCAGAGGATGTTTTAATAATGACAGGCAAATCCAATGTATACGGGGGATCATTTTTTTGTACAATGTCGAAGCTTAAGACCGGAAACCCATCGGTATTTTTGACTTCAGGCTGCTGGATTAAAAGTTCTGGGACATCATTTCTGTCAAGCCACTGTGAAAAGAAATCGTTCAGCTCAATGCCTGAAATACTTTCAAAGCTTGTTTGCAGATCTGACCAGCCGGCAGTTTTGTATTTTGATCGTTTATAAAAATCCCGTAAGGATTCTGTGAATATTTCAGATCCCACCTTGTTTCGCAGCATATGAAAGAACATGGAGGATTTATTGTAACCGACTGCACGAACCGGACGGCCCCCGTTGTGTCCATGACCGACATTGCTGAAGTTGCGAAGGGTGAGATCCATGTCAGGCCTGACATAACTTTGATACCTGACAAGCTGTTCTTTTCTATATGTTATTTCGCGTCCCTGATCTGCAGCAAAGGTTTGATCCGCAAGATAGGTTGTTAACCCTTCGACCCAGTTTCCCTCCTGAGGAGACATCCGTACTCCGTTGCCAAACCAGGCATGCAGGACTTCATGTCCCAGGGAAGTATCAACGATAAATGGCAGTCTCACCACAGATTGACCGAGGAGGGTAAAGGTGGGCATGGCAAAACCTGTAGGCCGCCTGTTTTCCACAATAGCGAAGCGTTTGAAGGGATAAGGCCCCAGCATTTTTTCATACCGTTCAAGGTACTGCCTGGCCTTTTCTATATATTCAGCTGCCAACTCCTGGTCTTCAGGGAAAAAATAGGCAACCAGGTCTTTTCCTTCACCAAATTTTTCCTCGGTAATACTATAAGGTCCTGCGACAAAATTAATGTTATGCAGGGGGTGTGGAAAACGAAAAGTTACCTGTTTTTTATTATCTTTCTCAAAGGTAATGATCTCCTCCGCTTCGGAGATCGCCTCAAAGTCGGCAGGGATCATTGCTGTCAGTTTGAAGAGCATTTCACGGTCAGCAACAGGGTACCAATGGTCTGAGAGTGTTATGCCTGTTGCACTGATCAGGCTGTATGAACCTGAATCAGATTGGATTTCTCTGTGGAAGGTGATAAAAATCTCTTGATCATCAGTAGATTCATGAATGTCGAGAACAGGGGTGTCCTGAGATATTTCTCCCGGTTGACCGTTCACCAGGATCTGGGATACGTTCAGGTAAGAGAGGTCCAGTTGAAGGCCTGCACCGGCAGGCAGTTCTATACGGGAATTTGCGCTAAGGGTGTTTGTCTCTAAGTTAAACTCCATAGAGATGTGATGCACGGGTGCACTGAGGTGATCAGCCTGGGCAGGTTGGGCCTTGATAAGCCCGATGCTTAAAAGCAGTGCCGGGAAAATCACATAACAAAAGAGTTCCATATGCTTTACAATCATATTCATTCCTGTAACTGTATTAATGAAGAAAGAGGTTTTTTAGTTAAACCATTATATTAAACACGCTTAGGAGAAAAGGAAAGCGATACCCCGGTTCACTGACAAGAAAAATTATTGTGGGACGTTTTCTCTTGTTGCTTTGGGTAAGGATATTAAAATTCCCTTGAACCCTTGAACCCTTGAACCCTTGAACCCTTGAACCCTTGAACCCTTGAACCCTTGAACCCTTGAACCCTTGAACCCTTAACCCTTGAACCCTTGAAC
>JBDLJI010000287.1:0-3435 GCA_039714455.1 Thermodesulfobacteriota bacterium | reverse complement strand
GGTGGTGCAAATCAAGACAGCACCAAAGTTTTTGAGAATTATTATTTAAAAAAAGCCTGCCCCCGGAAGAAGGGGAAAAGGAATGCAGCATGAAAAAAATAGAGTACAGAGATTCGAAAATCACGATAACCCACTTGTAAAAACCCACTTGCTCCTAGTATATTCTTATAATCCTATCCAATTTTTTGCGGCCGGCTGTTTTCGGCAAAATTCTTGAATAAGGAGTAAATTATGGAAACGAAATTTTTCCCCCAGCGCGAATTACTTTTCACAAAGCACCCTGAATTCGACAATGTCAAAATCGCGATGTTTATCACCAGCAAGGAGTCCAATATGGCCAGAGTCTTCCTGGTTGAGATCGCGCCCGGTTCCGAAACCCCCGTCCATACCCACGAAAGACAGGCTGATTCGGTCTTTGTGGTTCAAGGTCATGGTGAAACCTATGTCAATGGCAGCTGGGAGCCGATCGAACCCGGCGATTACCTCTTTATCCCAAGGCAGGGTGAGCATGGTACCCGCAATACAGGTAATGAGCCCTTACGGCTCTTTGTACATCACGGTCCGCCGCTGTTGTTATAATTAATGAAAGAAACGGGACAGATTTATTTCTGTTCAGCTGGAAAGGTCGCTGCAGCTATCCCATAGAGAACAAGGGCTATCAAAACAACCGCAGCAAATCCAAAGTGAACGGCCAACAGAGTGGCAAGCACAGCAGCAATAACTGAAGCACAGCCGTTCACAGCCCAGGCCCAGGGAATCAGGTCAGGCACATCCGCACCAATATCTGTCAATGCCAGCGGAAAGGGCATTCCCATGCAAAAGGCCAGAGGTCCGAGCATGACAACTGCCACGAAAACTTTCATAGGGACTGCCAAGCCGCTGAGCACATTGAACAGCATTCCTGCTGCGATCAATTCAAGAACGCCAAGGCTCAAAATGATTATAAAAGGCCATATTGCATGAAAACGGTGGCGCTGGGCAAACTGGCTTCCCAGCCCGGCAAAAACTAAAAAAATTGCCAGGACAACTGCTGCTGCATACAGGGGATGCCCCAGGTAGAGAATAAATTTCTGGATAAAAGCAATCTCCAGAAAAAGAAAGCCAAACCCTATTGCAAAAAAGTATACAGCTATTCGTGGTCGACTCCAGGTACTTGCCTGAACCCTGTTTTGGATCCTGGACAGTACGGGCAGGAGGATAAGAATGAGACTGGCAAATACTGCCTGGATCAGGGTTATTACGAGGATCAGGTACCCTGACTCAAGGAGCACTATGCCTCCCTGGCCTTTTAGCCTTACTATCTCGGGAAGGGTCTGCCACTTGAAAAAATTTGAAAAATAAGGTCTGTCGTCAGTGGAAGGCATGACGTTGAACTTATACCTTTTGATAAACGTATTGGAGTCCTCTCCCAGCAGACTGACAGCACCTTGATGAAAGTATGGTATGAGGAGGATATTAAAGCGGTTGGCCTCATGCGCCTGCATGCCGGGATAGTAGACGAGATCAAAGAGACGCTTGCTGCAAAACTTCTTCACTGCTGCAATTTCAGCTTCATTAAAGGCGGACTTCTTTATGAGCAGGGAACTTGATTGCCAACTGCGGATCATGACAAGGTGGCTTTCCGGATCACTTACCCCAAGTCCTTTAAGAACTTCAATTGCTGTTGCAAAAAGCTTTAAGGTGTCCCGCGGCGGCAGTTTGACCCAACGGCTCATATTGAGATATCCTGAAGGAGAAAGATGCTTGATATATTCCTGCAATGCTTCGATTGTATAAAGGTAATTCTCATTCAGGGCATAAAGTCCTGCTGCTGAACTGCTGAATGAATCGAGAATTGGAAGCTGTATAAGGTCAAATGTTTTTGAGCTGCCGGCCACGAAACTCCGTGCCTCACCTCTATGGATGTGAACGTTATCACGATCAAAGAGGTTGCCGGAAAATTCCGCCCTCTCCCTTACCAGTTCTATAACCTGTGGATTGAGTTCAACTGCCGAGATGTCAGGGACATCGTAATTAAGGGCCTGAAGTATATCAGAACCGGCACCACCACCAAGAATCAGAATATCCTGCAGTTGCCGCAAATGATACGGCAGGGCTGAGGTGACCATATCGAGATGAGCGAGTCTTTTCGTGTCATCCGGAAACCGGGTAATGACGTTTAAGGCATCGCCATCCATAAATATGCCGAGTTGTTCCGGCGGTTCAACCTCAGCAGCAAGACTCAACCCCGGCGCATACCTGAATGGCACCAGGCTGCTCTCAACTACTGTTAACAGTGCCAGCGGGCTTGACCGCTCCTCAACAATCCGGCTCCCCTGAATGCGCATCTGCTGGCTTAAACCCTTATACGGAGAGATTGCAAGTCCTTTCCAGGACGGGGGAAGAAATAAAGCAATTGCAGCTAAACCCAGAAATAAAATGGCCCAGCGCCTGGGTTTTAAACGCATCTCCAGCCAGGTAATTGCAGGAATTGCAATAATCATGCTGCCCAGGAGGAGAAGAATATTTTGCGGCAAGGCCCAAAACAGCATCCCTATGACGAAGATGGAGCCCAGGCCTGCACCGAAAAGATCAGCAGCATAGATTTCTGAAATCCTCTGCCTGTACCTGGAAAATGTCAACGCTATGCAGTTTGCCGCGAAGAAAAAGGGTAAAGCAAGGAGAAGGTAAAGCACAAAAAGCTTCAGCCATTGCCGGTTGTCCCAGAGTATTTCGTCGGGATTGAAGAGCAAATGCTGGCCGCCGAGATAACAGGCCACAGCAGCTATGCCGAAAAGGAGTATGTTGACAATAAGGGATACAGGAAAACAGCGAAGAAGGCGCTGCCTGAAAAAGGCTAGAAAGGAGCCGCTCGCACCATAGCCGAGCAGGGCAAGACTTATGACCATATAGGCAAAATGATGATACTGAACAATGGAGAAAAGACGCATGAGAAGAATCTCGTAGGAGAGCGCCATTGCCGAAACAAGAAATACTGTTAGACGGGGTGGGGAGAAATCCTGAAGGGTGTCAGGTGCTGTCTTTTCCATAGAGGGTTTATTCTCAGGTATGTCCATTTAAAAAAGCAAATCCCAAAAACCGCAGGCTGAAATTTACATGATAAATTTTATTGAGACTGCATCACAACGGTTTGCCGGGTCCGGTTCAACGATCCCCGGTGAGCGGGACGAAACGGACAGGCAATATCTGCCTGGTCGTTATATCCCCTGCCTCATTCTTTGACACCAGCACCAGTTGCTGCACCATGAACCTGCTGCCCACCGGTATCACCATGACACCACCGGGTTTCAACTGGCGGATGAGCGGCGGCGGGATATGGCTGGCTGCTGCTGTTACCACAATGGCATCAAAAGGAGCTTCTTCCTGCCAGCCGTAATACCCGTCACCTTTGCGGGTTTTCACATTATCGTATCCTAGAGATGTTAAACGTTTGGA
>JBDLJI010000286.1:0-3469 GCA_039714455.1 Thermodesulfobacteriota bacterium | reverse complement strand
TAGAGGACGGTATTGAGGCGGTCGGTCTTTGCAGGATCCTTGGCAAGCACCCAGGGTTCGCTTGATACTATATACTTGTTTGCCAGACTGATAATTGCCCAAACTGCCTGCAAGGCACGATTAAAAGCGAAGTTGTTCATTTGGGCTGTATATTCGGTTACCATATTTACGGCTGCCCCGGCAAGCTCCTTGTCTGCCGGCTCAAGGTCGACAGGGGCCGGAACTATGCCACTGGAAAATTTGTTGATCATGGTCAGGGCCCGGCTGAAAAGGTTGCCCAGATCATTTGCCAGGTCAGAGTTCTGTCGGGCTATAATGTTTTCGTCGCTGAATGATGCATCCAGGCCGAATGACATCTCGCGCAAGAGAAAGTACCGAACAGTATCAACCCCGAAGTTCTGCAGCAGCGCTTCAGGCCGTACGACATTGCCAATGCTCTTTGACATCTTGGCTTCGTTGATATTCCAGTAACCGTGGACATGGAGACGCTTATATGGGGCAAGCCCAATGGCCCTGAGCATTGTCGGCCAGTATATGGCATGCGGCTTCAGGATATCCTTTGCGATGACGTGTTCGGCGACCTCCCAATAACCGCTGAATTTTTCAGAGTCCGGATACCCTATTCCAGTGATGTAGTTAATGAGGGCGTCGAACCAGACATAGGTAACAAAATCATCATCAAAAGGAAGAGAAATGCCCCAGGTCAGGCGGCTTTTAGGCCTCGAAATGCACAAATCCTCAAGCGGTTCACTGAGAAAGGAGAGCACCTCGTTTTTATATCGTTCCGGGGTGATGAAATCCGGGTTTTTCTGAATATGATCAATGAGCCAATCCTGATATTTACTCATACGGAAAAAGTAGTTGCTTTCGGAAATAGGCGTGGGAGAGGTCTGGTGGTCCGGGCATTTGCCGTCCTCGAGTTCTTTTTCAGTTAAAAAACGTTCGCAACCTCGGCAGTACAGTCCGGAATAGCTTCCCAGGTATATGTCACCCTGGTCATGGACTTTTTGTAATATTTCCTGCACCGTCCGGACGTGGTGTTCATCGGTGGTGCGGATAAAGTTGTCCGGCGTGACGGCCAGGCTTGGCCACGCCTCCCGAAACATGGAACTTATGCGGTCCGCATATTTCTTGGGTTGTATGCCTGCTGCCTGGGCGGCCTCAGCAATCTTGTCGCCGTGTTCATCCGTTCCGGTCTGAAAACGCACATCCTCCTTGCACAGTCTTCTGAAACGACTGTAGGTGTCAGCGATTATGGTGGTATATGCATGACCCAGGTGCGGCCGGGCATTTACATAGTATATGGGTGTAGTTATATAGAGGCTCATTTGTCCTTTGCAGCCGGCTGGGTAACTGCAGATTTCCACTCATCCTTGTTAAGGGAAATTTCTTCCCCGTTTTCATTAACAACCACAACTGTTTCCTTTAAAACATTATGCTGACGGACCTTGTATATCTGGTCGTTAAAGGTAATTTTTCTGCCTATCTTGGGCATGCCCCTACGGGTTGATTTATAGGTCTTATACTCGTAGTTCAGGCAGCAGAGAAGCCTGTTGCAGGCACCTGATATCTTGGCCGGGTTGAGCGGCAGGTTCTGCTCCTTGGCCATTTTAATGGAAACAGATTCAAAGTTTTGAATAAATGACGAACAGCAGAGTTCCCGGCCGCAGCAGCCAAGTCCTCCCAGCATCTTGGTCTCATGGCGCACCCCTATCTGGCGCATTTCCACCCTGGTTCGAAACTCCTGCACCAGGTTTTTTACAAGTTCTCTGAAATCCACCCTGTTTTCAGCAGTAAAATAGAAAATTATTTTTCCGCCATTAAAGAAGCGCTCCACTTTGACCAGGTTCATGGGCAGGTTGAGTTTCTCTATAAGCTCAGAGCAGGTACTGAAGGCTTTATGCTCCATATCGCCCAACTTTTCAAATTTGGCGGCTTCGTCCCTGGTACCGCGCCTGACAATAGATAAGGGAAGCGCATCCTTGGAGGTTTCTTTTTCCGGCCATCCTGGAACAACGGATATGAGCCTGGCAGGCTCCAGGCCATGCTCGGTCTGAACCATGACAACATCGTCCTTTTGGAGTCCCTGCAGTCTGGTTGAGGCTGGGAAGAGGTGTTCCTTCCGGCGGAACTGGACCTTGAAATGGCTTGCAGAACGTTCCTGGGGATGCTTTTCCTCGGCTGTCACCGGATTATTATTTTTATTTTCTTGGTTCATCATTCTAACTGGTTGCAATAAAAAAAGAATATGCCGGATAGCGGCATACTGTAAATCAACAGATGGCAGACTCGTAAAAAGCCTGTTGTGCCGTTTCGCTTTTGCGACGCAGTAGAGCGACTTTTTACAAAACCATCAACAGATAACTATAACATTATATTAGATCAAAAAAAAGGGTTTCAAGGACCAAACTGCGGCTGCAGTTACGTAATAATTGTTTTTCGGCCCGGTCAAGGCGATGAAGCCTCTTATAAAGCTGCGCAAGGTCCCAGCGTTTTATTGCTGTCTGCGAGAAAGATGCAAGGTCTTTATTGGCAGCAGACGACTCGGGAGCACCGGCAGCAACAAGGACAAGATCACGGTACCAGAGACGCAGAAGTGCTAGAAATTCATAGATGTTTTCCTTGAGGGCAGCAGCTTTTTCACTTAAGCGAAACACCTGAGCAATGGTCTCCGGCCGGCCGTTCTGCAGGAGAAGCAGCTGTTCAATCACCTCCTGCCGAAAGACAAGCAGGTCTTCCTGCAAAAGGAGTTTAGCTCTGCCAAGGCTGCCTTCTGCCACAGATGCCAGGGTAAGAGCCTGGGCCCTTTCAATTCCATTTTCCCGCATGAGAACCTGGGCCATATCTTTATAGTCAAGCGGACCAAAAGGTATTATCTGACAACGGGATATGATGGTGGGAAGAATATCACCTGCCTGGTCAGCAGTCAGGATAAGAAGGTTGTTCGGGGCCGGTTCTTCCAGTGTTTTTAACAGGCTGTTGGCCGCTTCCCGCTTCATGGTATGGATATCTTCAAGAATAATCACCCTCACCGCAGCCTCAAGTGGCGGGAAAGCAAGCTGGTGTTTGAGTTGCCGGACCTGGGCTATCTTAATAGCTGCCCCTTCCGGTGCTATGTGAATCAAATCAGGGTGATTGCCGGAAATATACTTGCGGCAGGACACGCAGCGGCAGCAGGCGTCATTGTCCTGGGGGTTTTGACAGTTTAAATAGGCAGCAAACGTAAGAGCCGCCCTTTTTTTGCCAACGCCGTCAGGCCCTCTGAAAAGATAGGCATGGCCAATTTTGTTTTTGGCAGCCGCCTCCTGCAGAAGAGATTTGGCCCTGTTGTGGCCGAGAAGATGTTTAAAACAGAGTTCGGGAGATTCCATATTGAATGGTGAAATGTTCATGAGAAATGCGGGCTAGAAGAGTTGCTGCTGCTTAGAGTCGAGCTTGTGGCTGTCCTCGGAATCCTGCTGAACAGATG
>JBDLJI010000285.1:0-3490 GCA_039714455.1 Thermodesulfobacteriota bacterium | reverse complement strand
AGAAAAATTATCAGCTTATGACCGCACCAAGACATGAAATAAAAGTAATCCCGCACCGTAGCAAATATGTTGCTGCTAATGCTTAAACTAGTGCCATTCTATGGTGTCCCCGGAATTGAGTGCAATTGCTTAAAGATAGAATAATATGATTTCAATCCGCAGTTATAAACGCCGCGAAGGACGCATGATTGCATCGCGAAAGCGCGCCCTGGATGAATTGTGGCTGGATTACGGCATCACGGAGCAAGGCCCATTAGACCTGGATAGACTGTTTGGCCGGCAGGCGCCATGTCATCTGGAGATTGGCTTTGGCATGGGAGAGGCTCTGCTGAAGATGGCGTGTAAACATCCGGAAAACAATTACCTGGGCGTTGATGTATACCTGCCCGGCGTAGGTCAATTATTGCTGGGTATACGGGAAATGGGAATTACCAATGTCAGGATAGACCGGCGGGACGCAATGGAGGTCCTGGCGCTTCTGCCTGCCGGGAGCCTGAGGGGGGTTTCCCTGTTTTTCCCCGACCCCTGGCCCAAGCAGCGCCATCATAAACGCCGCCTGGTTCAAACTCCTTTTGTTGAAAAATTGCACCGCGTGCTGGAGCCAGGAGGCCATTTTCATGCGGCCACCGATTGGGATCATTACGCCCGGCAAATATGCGGAGTCATGAAAGCTGACAACGGTTTTTCCAGCCGGTCCGGCTCCGGGGAGTTTTATCCAGGCCCGGTGGAACGTCCTTTGACCAAATTTGAAATACGCGGCCTGAGGCGGGGGCATGAAGTCAGGGAGTTGCTTTATGAGAGGATTTAGAGACAATTGAAAATTTAAAATGGAGAATGGAGAATGAAAAAACCTATTTTTTCTTTAAATTTCTTTTTGTGTTTTTGATTTGGGAAGCTTCCCTGTAATTTGCCCCAACTGAGGTACCGGAGCGAAGAACCTGTTTGCCCATAACCTGGGCTTCTATTGATTTTGGCAGAGATGAATACATTTTTATGATACGCAAAGCAAAATTTTTTGTGCGATCTTTCAGTTCTTTCTTGTTGTGCATTTTCATTTTTCAATTTTACATTCTACATTTTTCAATCCGCCCTGTTCTGTAAATGCCATGGGAATATACCTGGTACCACCCCAACTTGATTTATCAGAATATAGGCCAGTATAGATGAAACACCAATACTGAAAAAGTGATAGGGAAATGACAGGTTCATGGAAAGAAACGGGAACAGATTTATTTATTTGAACCTCCATATTTCAGTACACCATCTTCTTGACTATCAACCTGTTGCTGCTTAATTTTTTTTATACAGAACACATTAACCTCTTCAGGATTTACGGAGTATACAATCATGAATGGGGATATTCTGAAAAAACCTTTGTAAGGCCTCCGAAAGAATACATTTATTCTGTCGGAGGCTTTTATTCTTTTTCTTCATAAAAGAAGACAACCCTTGGGATTTATTCAGTAAGGAGGGCGCCATGGATGTAAAAGATTATTGTAAAAATGTGGATATTGAGCTGAATGCCTGGAGGGCTAAACTGTATAACGTCATGCGTCAGATGGACGATTTGCCCACAGCAGACAAACAGCGAATGTATGAGAAAGTGAACGGACTCCATATCATAATGACCGAACTGGATGAACGTATTGATCAGTTAAGAACCTCCTGTCCAACGGAGTGGGCCCCAGAAAAATCTGAGATTAAAGGCAAGATCGCTGATCTGGAAGACCAATATGATGAAGTCGACTCTTTCTTTTATTAAAGCGTAAATATGAAACCATGGGGCAGGTCTTGAGTCAGTTATCGTTTGGTTCGTAAAACGATAATGGATAGTTTGCACGATTCAAAGCCTGACCCTTATTTATATCAAAACGTATGAAGGCAGAGGGTCGAGTCTTTGCTTGACTCTTGCAATCCAGTGGGCATGGGGCTTGACATCTTGACGTTCTTCTCCTTCAAATCAATAAATCTATATTAAAAACCTATTTTTCTTTTTGGTTTATCCTCCTCCTTTAACAATTGTTTTATCGCCTCGAACACTAACCGGAATTGATCGTCGTGCTCGGTCAGTTGTTCTTCCATTTTTTCCAGTTTTGCGGAAAATTCCTTGTTGGTTGCCAATATTTCTCTCATTTGCACAAAGGCCCGCATGATGGCAATGTTTACATCAATTGCACGTTTGCTGTTCAGCACACTGGAGAGCATGGCTACACCCTGCTCTGTAAATGCCATGGGTTGATGCCTAAGTCCCATTTTAATAGAATTGGAGGTGCCAATTTGGCACCTCCAATCTTCCAGCTCTTTTTTATTCAATTCAAACATGAAATCGCTTGGAAATCGGTCAATATTCCGCCGAACTGCCCTTTTGAGTTGCTTGGTCTCAACACCATAAAGTTCTGCCAGATCACGGTCGACCATAACCTTCTGGCCTCGAATCATAAATATTTTACCTGGAATGTTTTCAGCTGGAATGAGATTTGTCATTTTTTCAGGCCGGAATTAAAGGTTGGTGTAAAAATTAAGTCTAGACCTGTGAAACGGGGAAACCAACCCTGAAAAAATGGTAGGAAAATGATAGGGGAAAGGGTTTTTAAATGTAGAATGTAGAATGTAAAATGCAGAATGAAAAGATTAGATACTAGATAGGCACAGGCGGCAGTTTTAAAAAAGGGGACAGATTTATTTATTGGAAACAAAAACCCTTAATTTATGATTTACAAAACTTCTTGACTCGCTCCCCGGTAATAGTAGCTTTCTCGCAACTGGAACCCTCTTTGGGATTACAGTCAAGAAGAATGGTCATCATCCTGTCAGCCAATCTGTAATGACCTGTATCTTCTAATCTCGCCAACAAGCCTGACGTCAATTTGTTGAATTCAACACATTTCTCATAATCTGAAGTGGCACGTTTATGGAGGATACAGGCCTTTTCCAGGTCTTTCTGAATATTGTCGGGAATTTCTTTGGTCATTGCTTCTCCTAACCTTCTTCAGGGGCGAGCCAGGAGGAGGCATCAAGGTTTATCTGCCTGAACAGGGGCTCGTCGACCATGTAAACCTGGTTTTTATCGGCAAGTCTTACGTAGGCCGGTTTTGTTATGGCGGGTGTGCCAATCAGCAGGGTGTAAGAACTTTTGTCCTTAAAGGTCAGGACCACCTTGCGGGTGAAGTTATTGTCCCCGACCTTGAAATCATTGTACCTGCCGCGCTTTATTGCAAGCACGTCCCGGGGCGCCATGGTAACCAGTTTCTCGGCAAGGGTTGTCACCTTTGGTTCATTGGATGGTTTGTTATCATCTCCGATCACCCAGACACAGTCAACCCTCTTAAAATCAAGGGTGGAGTCAGCATCTGAAATGCTGACCTGCTTGAGATCCCAGCCGTGCTGCTCGGGGAAAAGCGGTTTTGCCGCAACCTGCTGATCAACGCTTGACGAACAACCTACAAGCAACGTGAATATAAAAAGAATAAAGGTGGTGTAAAGTATGTTT
>JBDLJI010000284.1:0-3497 GCA_039714455.1 Thermodesulfobacteriota bacterium | reverse complement strand
TCACGCCAAAATATAAAATTTCACTTTTTCAAACAATAACAAGTGGTTAAAATGGATGGTGCTGCGGGGCTACAGCAGGGCCAAGTAAGAAATGGGAATATCACCAGATTTTGGTTAGAATTATCACTAACATTTCTTGTGAAGCCTAAAAGGTATCGCAAAATTAATATTATGTGAGTTGTTTTAGGGTTAGGGCACAGGCTCTTTTCATGGTATTCTTATCGTTTGTTGTCGAAGGTGTGTGTATTTATTTTTTTATATGATACCGGGCACTTGCTTCAAGAAATTCGAAGATAAGATCGCCTTTTGAATAAATTTTTTTAAAGACCTTTAAAGCCTCAGCGTAATTCTTCTCATGCAGCAGCGAGACGATCCCGACCACGGCAAGATATTTTCTCTGCAACCAATCCTGTTCTGTTTTAAACAGAATCGTACGCTAAAAGGTTAATCGTGTACGCCGCCCTTTTCTACAAGCACCTGCCAGGTCCCGTTTTCAAGCTGTTTCCTGTCTAAAATCTTGTGACCTTCCATGATGATAGAGCCGGGCACATTATTTATCGGCGGCCCGTCGTCCAGAATAAGTTTCAGTACCTGGCCCGGCTGCAGTTTGGACAGCTCTACCTTTGCATAGACCATGTTCATGGGGCAGCTAACCCCCTGACAGTTTTTGGAGGCATTCGCTTTTATTTCTTCTGTCATGGTGTCTTCCGTTATCTTCGATCGTTTTATGCCTGTTCCAGAATCTCAATGGGCTCAAGAGTGACTTCGCCTCTGCGGATGGAAAATGCACTGACGGATGGTTTGGTTTCAGCCAAAGAAACAATGACATAAATGATGTCCGGGTCATGGGCCAGTTTGATGTCTTCGGCGGAAGGGTGGGTCGGACCCGCAGGATGGCTGTGATAGACGCCACTGAGTTTCAGGCCCTGGTCGCGCATATCTTTTACTGCGGCAAACTGTTCTTTCGGGTCCATGCTGAAATGCACTTCGGACTGGTCCATATTGTTCAGTTCATAGTGTTTGCTGATCAGGTTGTCCTTTCCGGCCAGGTAACCGCAAGCTTCATATGGCAGCTCTCTTGTTGCGTGGTCAAAAAGTGCGCTCATGACTTTTTTTTTGATTCTAAGCATGGCGCAACCATCTTACAGGACGCAGACCGACTGTTCAGCGTCGGTCAATTCGGTAATGGTCGGGCTTTCCCCGCAAATAGGACAATTTCCCTGCTTTTGCAGTTTCACTTTGCGGAAATGCATGTTTTTGGCGTCAAAGGAGAGCAGGGTGCCGTTGAGGGGTTCGCCGACCCCGGTGATAAACTTCAAGGTCTCGGTCGCCTGGATGGTGCCGAGCATGCCGGCGATCGCCCCCAAAACACCAGCCTGAGAACAGGTGGGAACAGCATCAGGTGGCGGCGGTTGGCGGAAAAAGCAGCGATAACAGGCGGTCCGCCCCGGAAGCACGGTCATGGTCTGGCCGGTGAAACGCAGGATGCCGCCATGGGAAAAGGGGATATTTTCCATGATACATGCATCATTCACCAGAAATTTGGTCGGGAAGTTGTCCGTGCCTTCAACAATAAAGTCGTAGCCGCGGATGATGTCCCGGACATTGTCGGCGCACAGCATTTCCTGATAGGTCCTGACCGTGAGGTCGGGATTGATGGCAAGCATTTTTTCCTTGGCCGATGTGACCTTGGAAACATTGATGTCCTTGGTAAAATGAACTACCTGGCGTTGGAGATTTGATATCTCCACCCGATCGTGGTCAAGAATGCCGAGCGTACCAACCCCGGCTGCGGCTAGATAGAGGGCAACCGGGGCTCCGAGGCCGCCGGCGCCGATGATTAAGACCTTTGCTTCGCAAAGCTTGATCTGGCCTTCCACCCCGACATCCTGCAGAAGGATGTGGCGACTGTAACGTTCCAGTTGTTCGTTAGTAAAATCAGTCATAGTTAACAAATCCCTTAATCAGCAGGCTCCGCCCCCCATAAAATACAGGAATTCAACTGTATCGTTGTCCGAGATCCTGATGGTTTCATAATGGGCCCGGTCAACAATCTCATCGTTGAGCAGTACGGAGACCAAGTCCGGGGATTCGACTTTTTTTATTTCCAACAGCCGGGTAATGGTGAGATTGGTCTCAGTAATCTTCTCAATTTCTCCGTTTATCTTGATCTGCATGCGCGCCTCTTGGTAGTTCGTATTCTTTTAAATTTTGGTTAATCTGGTTGAGTTTGTCTGGATTAAGTTTTGCAATATTTGCCAACGGAATGTCAATATAATATTCACCTTTGTCAACGTGACAGATCCGTTGTTAGCAGGCCATGCTATCTTTTAAGCATGGCCTGCTTAAATGTCAAGCCTGATTTCGTTACTGAAAAAGCTTTGTTTTTATACTGGTGCTGCTGCCAAAATATGACAAATTGATAGAACAAATTGCCGCTTTGGGTATTACTTGCGCAAGAAAAAAGTGGGGTCAAGTCTTTGCTTGACTCTTGTTGTTTGGTTTGATAGGTGTGAATTATAGCAAGGCCATTACGAATTGAATATTCTGGAGCTTGTTGGCTGCCTGACCACATTTGCACCTCATTGCTCACCTGTCCCTTCTTCCATCTGATAGCTGCCAACTTACAAAACCCTAGCAATAATCCACCAAAAAGAGTTTTTGTAATGTGCTTCTTTTAGCTCTATTTTACCATTATTCTTTTTGCCGACTTTTGCGTTGTTTCCATTTAAAATACATCTTTACATTATGTATCGATATGCGATATAATAGTACAATGATTAAATCCTTCAAAAACAAAGTTGCTGAAGACATTTTTCATGGATCAAATTCCCGGCAGGCGAGAAAACTTCCCTCTAACTTACATGAAAAAGCAAGGAGATTGCTGGATCAACTTAATGCTGCACCAACAATTGACTTTCTCAAAGTGCCGCCCGGGAACCGATTGGAGAGGTTGTTCGGCGACTATAAAAATTTTTGGAGTATAAGAATCAATAAGCAATGGAGAATAGTTTTTCGATGGAAAGATGATAGTGCATACGACATTTCCATCATTGATTATCATTAAGGAGGCACAGCATGTTACCCAAAAACAGACCGCCAACCCATCCCGGCGAAATGCTGTTCAAAGAGTTCCTTGAGCCGCTGGGTATAACTCAAACGGAGTTTTCCAGGCACCTTGGCTGGCCCTATGCGCGTCTGAACGAGATAATAAAAGGCAAAAGAGGAGTCACTGCAGCATCTGCCCTGGATCTTGGTGAAGCTCTCAAGACAGGGCCTGAATTCTGGCTGAACCTGCAAAGGAACTGTGACCTCTGGCACTGCATGAAAAAGCACAAGAAAGTCAAACCATTGCCCCAGATAAAAGAATCACGCTCAGCTGCATAACAGGCAAGCAAAGACTTGATAATCATATAAAAGGCACCTCCCAGCATATCAAGGAATAAGCATTCTATGATATGCTGAGTTAGAGACCAATCTAACCAAGGAGGTGCACA
>JBDLJI010000283.1:0-3538 GCA_039714455.1 Thermodesulfobacteriota bacterium | reverse complement strand
TGAGAAATGCGGGATAGATCCTCTCAATAAAGTGTATCTTTTATTGGGGATATTTTTTAAATATTAAGTTATGAAGATTGAAATTTAAAAAGGTGATAAGAAAAAGACGGCACAGCAGGGTAAATTCAGCTGGCCAATCCGGGAATGCGAACCATTAAATAACAGAAAAAATGTTTAATTTTATCAGGCAGACATTAATAAACAGTAAGGGCTCATCTGATAATGGCCCTGACAATGAAGAGAGAACAAGGATTGCTGCAAGCGTCATCCTTCTGGAAGCGGCGCATGCAGATCACGAATGTACTGAGGATGAACTGGTCCATGTCATAGAAACACTTTGTGCAGATTTTGACCTGTCAATAAAACATGCCGAAGATCTGCTTGAATTGGCTCATCGCGAAAGGGTCCAGGCAGTAGATCTTTTTGAGTTCACCAACCACATAAATAATGAATTCAGCCGTGAGGAGAAGAAAGCAGTCCTTGAGGCAGTCTGGCGCATTATTCATAGTGATGGCCAACTGGAAAAGCACGAGGATCATTTTGTCCGCAAACTGACCCACCTCCTGAGGCTGTCACATAAAGAAATGATCGATGCCAAGCTCAAGGCCCGGGAACAGATAGAATAAGGAGTTTTTATATATAGTAGAGCTGGCAATCATTGTGGGAGAAGCAAAATGGAAACCAAACAGATTATGGCCAAAGAGGGCGATGTTGCAATTATCAACTGTCCATTTTGCCGAAAGACAGAGAAAGTGTCAGTGGGGCATTACAAGGAAACAGGCAAACGGGAACTTAAAATTTGGATGACCTGATTAAAAAAGTAAGAACATTCAGGCAGGAGAGAGATTGGGACCAATATCATTCTCCTAAAAATCTGGCAATGGCCCTGGTTGTGGAAGCGAGTGAATTGGCAGAGCATTTCCAGTGGTTGACTGAAGAGCAAAGCGGCAACCTGGAGCCTGACAGACTTGCGGCGGTGCAGGAAGAGATCGGCGATGTCCTCATCTACCTGGCAAATCTCTGTGATAAGCTCGGTATAGACCCCATTGCTGCGGCCCATAACAAACTGGAGAAAAATAAGGGGAAATATCCAGTTGCCAGGGTACGTGGAAAAGCTTACAAGTACAGCGAATACAAATGAACTGTGCTTACTGTCATTAAAAAATTGTTTTGATTATTTTTTTCGGTCGGAAATTACTTTCTCAACCTTATCGTAGAATTCAGGATAAAGCTTTTTGGCGCAGTCCTGGCAGATCCCATGGCTGAATTCTGCCTCTGAATGATCCCTGATATATGTTTCAATCTGGTTCCAATGACCTTGTTCAGTGACAATCTTAACTCTTCCCAAGAGAGTGAAAAGCCAACACTGTGGCAAGACCTCTGGACTTTCAGGTCATAACTCAAACCGCCACATTGTGATACTTTCCTCTTGACCGTCAGCCTTCTTTTTTATATAAAGTAATTAATTTAACATCACGACAACCTCTCTCCTAGACTCTGGAGTATATCATCATGAAAGGGGTTATTTAAAAAATGATTTTGTAAAGCCTCCGCGGGAATAGTTAATTCTATCGGAGGCTTTTGTATTTCGTCCTCACTACAGAATGATGCAACCCAATTAAGTGAAATACCCTTAAATCATTATGATTGGTATGTTTCCTTCTTTATGTTTTGTGTTATGCCTGACGATGTGCAGGATTTAGCTATTAATCAGATTGCTAGAGTGTTAAAACCCGATGGTAAATTTTTAATATTAGAAATGATCTACTCAAAAGATAAAAAATTAAAGTAATCAGGACATATTTAAAAAAAGGAAGAGTTCATGACTTCATATGGTGATTCGAAATGCTGGGAAATTATAAACTGTGATCATCTGGATTGTCTTGCCAGGAGTGAACCGGAAACACCTTGCTGGGAAATTGCTAAAAGGGTTGAGGCTTTTCGCGATGTTTCCAATACTTGTCGTGATTGTATAGTATATTTATTTCATAAAGAAACTTCTGTTTTAAGCAAAAAAGAGATTCAGGAAATTTTAAGACACAGGGGGTATTCTGGAAAGATTGGGCCAGGTTATCTTGCCTGCATTTTAAAAACATCCACAAATGGGTAATTTTTGTTTCACAGTCCATTATTTGTTGATTTACTGCGATGAACCCGGGTGGTTTCAAAGAACCAGCCGAATTTTGATGGTTTCGTAGAAAGTTGAAATTGACGAGTTGCGGAATAATAATTTTAGGTAGTTACAACCCCCATAACGTCGGTGTCGTTCAACATGTCAGTCGTTGGTTTGTTTCGTTAACCAACAACCGAACGACGATTGACACTCCCGGTTTTTCGAAGTATCACTTCGTTCCCTATCTGCGACAGCGACATTTTTGGCGCGGGTAAAAAAGCGATTACCTATCAACCAAGCAACCTCAACTGAACCTTTAAACCACTTTAATGACATGATTAGAGCCAACAACAGACTTTGTGATAAAACAGATACCAGCTCTCCTGCCGATACCTTAGCTGAGATAAAAAATATCCTGCTCCTGATCGACCCTTCCCCGGACCCGTCGCCAATCGAAAAGATATACGAGGATATCATACGTCTCTTCAACGGAAAATTTCCCGGATACAAGGCCAGCAATACAAAATATCATAACCTGGAGCATACCTGTTCAACCACCCTTGCTGCTGCAAGGCTCATTCATGGCTTGCATGTCCAGGGACAGGTTTTCTCCCCAAGGCTTGTTCAGCTTTGCTTGATAGGGGCACTTTTTCATGATACGGGACTTATCCAGACCGAGGAAGAAGTGGAGGGTACCGGAGCCCAGCACATCATCGGCCACGAGGAACGCTCAATTGCCTTCATGGAAAAATATCTCGCCGAAAATGGCTTTTCGCAGGAGGACATTCGCGACAGCGGCCATATGATCAAATGTACAGAGCTCTCCCTTTCCCTGGCAGAGATACCATTCAACTCTGAAGAAGTCAGGACCATGGGCAAGGTTCTTGGAACCGCCGACCTGGTTGCCCAGATAGCAGACAGGAATTACCAGGAAAAACTGCCTCTGCTTTTCTTGGAGTTAGAGGAAGCAGGGATGGAAGGGTTTGAGACCCCCCTGGAGCTTTTCAGGAAAACAGAGGAGTTCTATCGCTCGGTGGCACGTAAAAGGATGAGAAATGAACTGGAAGGAGTTTCTTCTGCAGCTCTCTATCATTTCAGGGAGAGGTGGAAAATAGACAAGAATTTTTATGAGGAATCAATCAAGTACAATATACGACACATGAAGGAAACTGTCGTGGAGTCTCTTCTGCAGCTCTCCATTATTTCAGGGGGAGGTGGAAAATAGAAAGGGATCTTAATGAAAAATGTCCCATTTTTCTCTTAATTCATAATTCATAATTTTTGCTCTGGACATTAGTCCTAAGTCCAAGTTTTATATTCCACATTCAATCAATTACTGGAAAAAATATGTTGTACAGGTTGGATTCCGAGAGTTGAAGGATGATATGTCTCGAAGATTTCCCTTACATAGTTGCCTGTTTCGGG
>JBDLJI010000282.1:0-3547 GCA_039714455.1 Thermodesulfobacteriota bacterium | reverse complement strand
TAAAAAATCGTTGATATCCTGCACACCCGAAATCCCCCTGAGTATCAGGAGTTTGATTATCTTTTTAGAAAGGCCTGTTTCTTCAGCAATTTTGCAAGCTTGTTCCTGCGATACATTTACTGGGAACTGCCGTAGCAGCCATGTCTTTTCTGATTGTCGGGAATGCATTTATTTCAATCTGATGTTTTAAACTACAACTCAGGACCGTCATGGTTTTTGTAATACTCGTAGCAGATATTTTGTAAGGCAAAAAAGTTTCTTCTAATAAAATCTGCTTCATATTCTGTATCAATATCAAAGGCGGACCCGAAACAGTGGCTCAAATCATATTCAATGGTTAAGTTGACAAGCGTATAAATGTTTTTATAAATCTTCTTGAGATCCCTGTAATAGATACTGTCACTCTTGCTTTTTACAATGGCCTTGAATGCATTGATCAGGTAAAAGACCGCCATGCCCCTCTTTACATAACTGTACAAATCTATGCCAAAATGTTTGGGGAAAAAGAGTCTTTTAAATAAAAGAAGGTTTGATGCAATCTTGCGCAGGTTTTTTTTGCGCCCGGCAATGATGGTTCTGTTTTCATAGAAATTGCCGGCGATGTTCCAGATATTTTCGTTGAGTTTGAGCGGTTTACCCGCAATGAAGCTGTTAACTATCAGGGGAATATCCTTGTTGCCTATGCGGTAGGTGTAGAAATTTTTGATTGATTTTTCCCTGTCAGGGATCTCATGTAGTGTTTCCAGGATGTTTTTGTAATCCTTCCTGACAGTGCGCCCTATAACAAGATCTGCATCGTGTTTTTTATTTTCTATGAGATAATCAAGTTCATAAGAGCTTATAAGCGGAGTATCGCTGACAATAACGTTAACCTGCTTTTCCCAATGGTCTGTTTTCTTGAAATACTCTTCCAGCTGGCTCCAATTGATATCTTTAATAGAATTCCAGTTAGTGATCATACTTCTCAAGGTATTACTGTCTCGGGAAATGTAGTTGAGAAAGGTAAAGAAAAAACTCTCCACTATATTTCCCCGCTCTTCGACAATAACCAGCCGGTGCCGGTACTGCTTTACATGCTCTACAAGGATTTTCTCAAGGGTTTTTTTATCTCCCCAGAGATATATATCCCCAACGCTTCTGGCCCTCATTGCAGCCTCAACCACGTATTCCAGGCAGGTTTTGCCGTGAAAATCCATATACGGCTGAAATTCGTTGCCCACCATTTTTGCGCCACGGGTGCCGGCACCGATGAATACAGGTTCTTTCATAAATGGTTTTTTGCAGGTAATTACGAGTTGTTTTTTATTAAAAAATCTTTGATATTTTGAAAAATTTTATCTGTCTCTCTTACATCATGCCATATAATTTCCGGGTCATTATTAAACCAGGTATATTGCCTCTTCGCATAATGTCTGGTGTCGCGTGCCAGTAACTCAAGTGTTTGCTCCCAGCTCCAATTGCCTTCAATAAAATTTATCATATGCCGATAACCGATGGACTGCATTGATTTTAATTTATTGTCATAGCCCATGGCGAGTAAATTTTTAACTTCTGCAAGCAGGTCCTGTTCGGCCATTTGCTGAACCCGCAGACCAATGCGGGTATAGAGTTCTTTTCTCGGCCGTGTTAATCCTATTTTGAGTGCCTGGTAGCGCAGATTTTTTTTGGATTGATTTGCCAGATGCTTTGACCAGGGTATACCTGTGGAATAAAATATTTCAAGTCCCCTGAGAATTCTTTGGACATCGTTGGGGTGGATACGTTGTGCAGATTCAGGATCAAATTCTGCGAGTTCATTATGCAGTTTCTTACTTCCCTCTTCTGCCAGCCTTTCCCGTAAATTTTGTTTAATTGTGTCTGTTTTTTTTGGGGTTGTTGCCGATTCTTTCTCAGATCCGACAAATTCATCAAACACTCCATTGAGCAAACCTTTTAAGTAAAGCCCTGTTCCACCAGTCAGGAGGGGAATGTTTTTATGTGAATAGATTGACTGGATAGCTTCTTCAGCGTCCCTGACAAACGTTCCGAGGGTGTAATCTTCATCAGGATCAACAATATCGATGAGATAATGAGGTATGCGGGATCTTTCAGCAACCGTAGGTTTTGCAGTGCCAATATCCATATGCCTGTATATCTGCATGGAGTCAACACCAACTATCTCGCAGGAAAACCGTTCGGCAATCTGCAAAGAGAGTTCCGTCTTTCCCACTGCTGTTGGGCCACACAGGACAAGCAGAAGATGATTAGGAATTGTAGTCTCTTCTTTATTCACGAAAATGAAAATATCGTTAGTCTAAAATTATTTGATCAAGCAATCGGTCGAGTTTTTTAGGGCCGATCCCGGTTATGTGCAAGAGTTCATCCTTTGATTTGAATGGTCCCTTATCCTCTCTTCTCAGAACGATTCTTTCGGCCAACTTAGGACCAATCCCAGGCAATGTGCTCAGAATTTCTTTTTCAGCACGGTTTATGGAAATTGGCTGGAAGAAGATGTTTGCTACTGCAGGCGGAAGATTGACTGCTTGGGGTACATCAGATTTATACTGAAAGGCTGCCACCCTGGAATCAAATTCCGGCGAAGCTGATGTTATGGTCATAAGGGGCAGCAATTCCTGGAAGGTTTCTTCCAATTGCTCCGGAGTGAGAAGGTATAACCCTTCTTTAACCTCGGGTGATCCTGTTAGCCAGACATATTTTTCAGTTGTGTCTGATGGTGGCGTTAAATATTCTTGAAATAAACAGAATTGGCTGGAGAAAATACTAACGGCAAGAAGGCAGAGACCAAGGACAAGAAAAACCGGAATGTTTTCCGCTAAGTTCTTCTGCAGCTTACTGTCTGCTGACTGAAGAACATCTGGTTCACTAACTCTGTTTTTTTTCATCCTTCATGAGCTTGTAGGTGATAGAATCAACCAATGCCTGCCAGCTTGCCTCAAGAATATCATGGGAAACCCCTACAGTCCCCCATTCTGATTCCTGATCACGTGACTGGATCAGGACGCGCACCATGGCTCCTGTGCCATGTTCACCTGAGAGTACCCGTACCTTGTAATCAGCCAATTCCATGTCTTTTAGCTTTGGATAGAAACGTGTCAGAGCTTTTCTCAATGCCTTATCCAGTGCATTAACAGGTCCATCACCGAGTGCAGCGGTATGTACCTCCCCGGCACTTTCAACAACAATCCGGATGGTGGCCTCATCCTTAGGTGGTTCATCCATGCTGGTTTTTTGGCTTATTACCCTGAAGCCTTTAAGGTCAAAATAATGGGGGCTCGTACCCAGTGCTTTTCTCATCAGGAGTTCGAAAGAGGCCTCTGCACCTTCGTACTGGAATCCTTGATTTTCCAGTTCCTTAAGCTCCTGGACAATCTGACTGACTGCGGGATCTTTACTGTCAAGATTGAGTCCGAATTTTTTGGCCTTATGTATAACATTACTCTTGCCTGACTGGTCAGATATGAGGATACGCCTTACATTCCCCACCCTTTCCGGTTCTATGTGTTCATAGGTGATTGGATTGCGTTCTACCGCCTGGACATGTATTCCA
>JBDLJI010000281.1:0-3551 GCA_039714455.1 Thermodesulfobacteriota bacterium | reverse complement strand
GCCGGCAACAGCCTGCCCAAGTGAGAGCCCACCGTCATTTGTCGGTACCTGCTCATGGGCATAGACATCAAAAGATAGAGATTCAAGGCCGGTTTTCACTTGGTGGAGCAGGTTCAGGTTCTGGAAAACTCCTCCTGAGAGGACCACCGAATTGATATTTTTTTGATTCCTGATTTCCCGGCATGCCCTGGTAAATAAGGCAGCAAGGGTGTTGTGGAAGCGTCTGCTTATTAGCTGGGGCGGAATGTTTTTCAGAATATCATCCACCAGCCCGGTAACGATTGGTTTCACCGGCAGCAGCCATGGCCTGTCTTCAGTTTTTATAATCTCAAAAGGATATGTGGAACTCTCTGTGTTGCCGGGTTCAAGGAGCATTTCCAGTTCAGCGGCGGCCTGCCCTTCAAAGCTGACAGTGTGACGCAGTCCAAGCAGAGCGGCAACAGAGTCAAAAAATCTGCCGCAACTCGATGTAAGCGGTGAATTAATGGATTTTTCAATCATTTGTTCGATAAGAGCAATTTTGTCAGCATGGTCCTGCAAGATTGCTAATTTCAGCTTTTTGTAATCAGGGCCGTAAGCCCGGTATAAATGGCTGACAGCCATACGCCAAGGCTCTTGAATCGCAGCATCGCCACCCGGCATTTCAACATTTGAAAGATGGGCAAGCCGTTCAAAAGTGTGGTAGTCAGCCAGCAGTACTTCGCCTCCCCAGACAGTATGGTCCGGGCCGTAGCCGTTCCCATCCAGAGTCAGGCCGATAACCGGGCCATCAATCCCATGCTCCGCCATGCAGCTTACTGCATGGGCATGGTGGTGCTGGACACCTACAATGGGCAGGTCTTGCTGGTTGAGGGCATAACGGGTTCCCGGATAATCCGGATGAAGGTCATGCACCAAGAGGTCAGGCTCTATTCGCATGAGTGATTGAAAGTGGGCTGTAATATTTTTCTGGTGCAGCTGGGTATCAATATTATCCAGGTCGCCGATGTGCTGGCTTAGAAAAGCTTCTTTTTCTTTCGTCAGGCATACGGTGTTTTTAATGATTGCACCCAGGGCCAGAGTCCTGCCGTTATTCGCTTCTAGGCTTACAGCGTTAGGGACAAAGGCCCTGGCCCGTCTGTATAAAGCAGTGTAGCTGCCAGCCAGGCGGATGACCGAATCATCTGTCTGAGTCACAATTGGCCTGTCGTGCAGGAGAAAATAGTCGGCGACATTTGCAAGTTTTTCAAAGGCCTCATCATTGTCACTAACTATAGGAGAGCCGGACAGGTTGCCGCTGGTCATGACCAGGGCAAGAAAATCGTCGGACTTGAAAAGGAGATGGTGGATAGGAGTATAGGGCAGCATGGCCCCGATAAAGCGGTTGGCGGGCGCAACATTTTCTGCAAGAGGAAAGGGGGATTTCTTCTGCAGTAAAACAATTGGTTTACTGCGCTCTTCCAAAAGTTCTTGCTCTTCCAAAGATATACCGGCAAATGATTTTATTTCATCCAGGCTTGCTGCCATTACAGCCAGGGGTTTATCGGGCCTGCCTTTTTTCTTTCTGAGATTGGCTATTGCTTCCTTGTCAGTGCCATTGACTGCAAGATGAAATCCTCCTATGCCCTTTATAGCCACAATTTTTCCGGATTTTAAGAAATCTGCAGCCGTTTGGATGGGGTCTGTACTCTCCAGAGGCAGGCCGTGTGAATCGGTCAGCGTAACTGAAGGGCCACAAAGCGGGCAACAGGTGGCTTGGGCATGAAAGCGGCGGTCAAGGGGATCACTGTACTCTGCCTGACATTGTTCGCACATGGGAAAGCGCTTCATTGAGGTCAGTGGGCGGTCATAGGGGGTTTTTTCAATCAGAGTGTAGCGCGGACCGCAGTCTGTGCAGTTAATGAACGGGTAGAGGTAACGGCGATCTGTCGGATCAAAAACTTCTGCCAAACAGTTGTTGCAGACATCAGTATCGGGTGTTATGGGACCGATCCTGTTCCCGGATGAAATGGATTTATGAATCTGAAAGGAGTTATGCTTTGATGCAGGATCAATTTCTGACTTTTCGACATGCAATTCATCAATGCATGCAAGAGGGGGGTTTTCAGTGGTTATAGCCTGGACGAAACGGGCAAGATCATGTTCCGGGCCATCTACCTCAATAGTGACACCTGCTGCGGTATTGGCAACATAGCCTGTCAAGCCCTGGGTCGTGGCAAGCCGGTAAATAAAGGGCCTGAAGCCGACCCCCTGGATGATGCCGCTGACTCCAATGCGGGCCCGGATCATTTTATTATTGTCTGTTCCCGTATCCAATTGTGCCAATCGTCAAGCCCTTGTCCGGTATATGAGGAAATCTCAAAAATTATCAGTTCAGGATTGATGGATCTGGCTGCCTCCTTTATTTTTTCAATATCACAGCGCAGATGCGGCAGGAGGTCCACCTTGCTGATCAAAAGAACCCGGGATTCCTTGAACATGAGAGGGTATTTGTACGGTTTGTCATCCCCCTCGGTGACACTGAGCATCATCACCTTGTGGTCTTCTCCAACATTAAATTCAGCAGGGCAGACAAGATTGCCGACGTTTTCCACTACCAAAAGGTCGAGGCTGTCAAGGTCCAAATTCTCCAGGGCATTCTGAATCATGTTGGCATCAAGATGGCAAGCCCCGTCCGTTTCAATCTGTACCGCTTGCAAACCTGCCGCCGCAATCCTTTCAGCATCAAGAGTTGTCTGGATATCGCCTTCTATGACACCTATTTTAAGCCGGCCTTCGAAGTGAGTACCTATTTGTTCGAGCAAGGTGGTCTTGCCGGCTCCCGGTGAACTCATCAGGTTGATTACTGTAAGACCATTGATATCAAAAAGCTTTCTGTTTTCCTTTGCAATCATGCTGTTGGCATCAAGAATGTTTTTTACAACTGCTACTCGCAATGTTATCTCCTTTAAAAAATATAAAAATATATACTAATTAGGTATTTACTCCTATTTTTGGCGAGCCCGGATAATACCCCATGTAAACCTCTTCTGCAAAGGGTTATATATTGAAATTACAACTGATTTAAATAAAAGGAGAAGACGCCGAAGTGGAGATGGGATATTTTGATGTTAAAAAACGAAGAGAACCAAGGCCATTGAGTTAATTCTTCACTGGTTCCAGAGGAGCACCTGATTTTCAAAATCAATGGTATAGTGATAATTTTTTAGAAAATTCATACCGAGCAGACCGTCAAAGGCAACATCTGGACCATTGTGCTCTATAATACCGGCTACGAGATCTTTTTCCGTGTGCGGGCCCACTGTAACTGAATCAAGAATAACCGCCTCGGCATCAATCAGCTTTCCGTCTGCGACACGGATGGAACCTTTCCGGGGCTTTTTGATCGAAAGTTTTTTTGCAATATGCTTGTGCAGGGTGATGTTGGTAGATCCCGTATCCAGCAGTAATCTGGCCCTAACCTTTTTCTGCTTATAAGAGAGGATGACAGGGACGATCACATGGTTGTTAATAATGGAAATTTCGGTTTCATCCTGTAGAGGCGATTGCGCTTCAGGTTGAGCATACTGTAT
>JBDLJI010000280.1:0-3571 GCA_039714455.1 Thermodesulfobacteriota bacterium | reverse complement strand
AGCATATTTTTCGCCACGGAATTTTTTAGGTACTCTTTGTTTTAAATTTGGGAAAAGCCCGAAATTGATGTTGGAGGGCTGAAAACGTTTTGGATCGCTTGTGGTCAGATGAGTGATCAGAGAACCAAGGGCTGTCTCAGGAGGAGGGACAACCGGGTTTTTCCCCTGAAGCAGGCGGGCTCCGTTTATGCCGGCCAATAGTCCTATGGCTGTTGATTCAACATAACCTTCAACCCCCGTTATCTGACCGGCCAGTAGAAGATCAGGTCGTTTCTTCAACTGCAGGCCCGGCAGGAGAAGCTCAGGTCCGCAGACGAATGTATTGCGGTGAATAGAGCCAAGTCTGGAGAACTCTGCCTGTTCCATACCCGGAATCATTCTGAACACTCTTTTCTGCTCACCATATTTGAGCTTGGTCTGAAACCCCACCATGTTGTAAAGTGTTCCCTCATTATTTTCTTTGCGGAGTTGGACAACGGCGTATGCTTTCTGCCCGGTACGGGGATCAATTAATCCAACCGGTTTCATGGGGCCGAACCGCAGGGTTTCAGGACCGCGATCCAGCATGATCTCAATAGGAAGGCATCCTTCAAAATATTTTTGCTTCTCAAAACTTTTCAGCGGCACCTTTTGCGCTTGAGCAAGTTCTGTAATGAAATTTTCATACTGCTCTTTGTCCATGGGGCAGTTGAGGTAATCACCGGGGCCCTCCTCATAGCGGGATGCCTGGAAAATAATATCTCTATCCAATGACTCGGCTTCTACTATCGGAGCTATTGCATCGTAAAAAGCCAGATGATCCTTGCCGGTAAGTTTTCCGAGGGAGTCTGCCATGGATTCGGATGTGAGGGGACCTGTGGCGAGAATCGTTATACAGGGCTCTGATATCGGGGCAGGAAGTTCCTTGACCTCATCCCGGACAATGTTGATATTCTCGTTTTCCTCAATTTTTTTTGTAATAAATTGTGCAAATTTTTCGCGGTCAACAGCCAGTGCCTTACCGGCAGGAACCTTTGTATGTTCGGCAGACTCCATGATCAACGATCCCAGGTTTCGCATTTCCTGCTTCAAAAGTCCGACTGCCGAGGTTATGGCATCAGAGCGCAGGGAGTTGCTGCAGACAAGCTCAGCAAGCAGTTGGGAATGATGAGCAGGGCTGAAAACCAGGGGCTTCATTTCATGTAGTGTAACCTGGCATCCAAGCCTGGCTGCCTGCCAGGCTGCCTCAGTTCCAGCCAGTCCACCACCGATGATTATGAGTTGTTTTTCAGTTTTGACCATATGAAATCCTGAATATGTGATCTGTAGGATATATCTCAGATATAATTAGCACTTCGTGGTTAAAAGGTAAACTATAGAGAAGGGTGTAATGGGAAATCTTTTGGGAAAAGAGCCTGCTTCACTTTGGTGAAAAATCGGTTTTTAAATTCACTTTATCCAGGGTTCTTACAAAGTAGCGGAGCCAGCGGTGCACATCATTTTTTTGTACCTGGTTTCGGAGCCATTGCATGCGTTGCTGGCGTTCCTCCAGGGGCATGGTGAATGCCCTGTAAATAGTATCCGCTGTTTTTTCAATATCGTAAGGATTAACCAGCAGGGCCTTTTCACCCAGCTGATCTGCTGCGCCTGCGAATTCGCTTAAAATAAGCACGCCGTTATTTTCAACTGAACAGGCGCAATATTCTTTAGCCACCAGGTTCATCCCGTCCCTTAAGGGAGTTATGAGGGCAATTTCAGATGTCCTGTAATGGGCCACGAGTTGAGTATTATCCAGACTGCGGTAAATATAATGGATCGGTATCCAGCCGGCATTACCGAAGCGTGAATTGATACGGCCTACAATCTGGTCAAGCTGTTCTTTTAAGTTTTGATAATCGGGATCCAGGGTTCGGCTGGGAACAACTACCTGCAGCAGGGAGATTTTTTGTTTGAGCTCCGGATATTTTTCCAGGGCCAGCTCATAGGCAAGAAAACGTTCCGGGATCCCCTTGGTATAGTCAAGCCTGTCAATACCCAGCATCAACTGCCGTTCGTGCAGGTTTTCATGCAGGTACCAGGCGGCATCCTGAACTTCCTGGGAATGGGCAGCATTATTAAACTCGTTAAAGTCAATGCTTATGGGAAAATGCCCTACCTGGATAATTCGTTTTTTGTATTGTACCAGGGTATAATTGCGTTGTCTCCGAAGGATGGAGGCTTCTGGTATGAGGTTGGTGACAGTATTGACAAAATTCCGTCGGTCACGAAGGGTCTGGAAGCCTAACAGGTCAAAGGCCAGCAAAGCCTTTGTATATTCCATCTTCCAGGGGAGCCTTCGGAGAAGATCAAGGGAGGGAAAAGGGATATGGTGAAAATATGCCAGAGGCAGCCGAACTCCTGATTTCTTTAGAAAATGACCAACCATGGAAAGCTGGTAATCATGGATCCAGATGATGTCGTTTTTCCGGGTCTGCTTTGTGATTGCCTTGGCAAACTTTTTGTTTACCGCAATATATGTCTGCCAGTCTTCCAGGTCAAACTTGCAATAGCCGAGAAGATCATGGAGAAGTGGCCAGAGGGTGCCATTGGAAAAGCCCCAGTAGTAGCGCTCAATCTCCTGCTGGTTTAAAGGGATTCCGACCAGTTTATATCCCTGTTCCGAGCCAAATTGATCAAGAAGTTTCTGTATTGGTGCTTCCTTACCGGTTCCCGGCCAGCCAATCCAGAGACTTTCATTTTCCTTTAAAATTGGGTTGAGAGCGGTTACCAGACCACCTGAACCCGGCTGTATCCTCCATTGGTCGTTTTCTTTGTCAATAACAACCGGCAACCTGTTGGAGACAACAATCAGCCGCTTATTGATTTTTTGTTTTTGCTTTGCCATTATGTTTTTGTGGAATACCTGTACCAGTGTTGCAAAAAATCCAGCAATTCATCCGGTGGTGTCAGCCAGCAATCAGCCAGGGTGTCCCGGTAGGTTTTTCTTACCAGCACTGATAATCCTCTGCCCTTTAATGCTTTAAAAGCATCTTCATCGGTGAGATCATCACCCAGGTAGGCTATTACCGCATCCTTGGCACACTCATCCAGGATTTGTTTTATTGCATCTCCTTTATGCATCCCGGCGCAACGGAGTTCAAGGCCGCCATCAAAGGGCTGAATTTTAAGATTCTGTCCTCCGGTGAGCGGTTCCCAGGCTTTACATACTTTTTCTTCAAGCTGCTGCCGGATTTCTTTTTTTACTCCCCTCCAATGAAAGGCAAGGGAAGAAGTTTTTTGTTCACAATTGTTTTCATGTCCATGTTCCTTGGCCCAGAGAAAAGCTTTCTGCAGATTACGTGAACATGTGGCGGAAATTTTTTTCTTCTGTACCGAAGTGTCTGGCAGCAAATGTTCAAAACCGTGACCACCCCAAATCTCAGGAAGTTGTTCAAGACCAAGCAGCGGTACAATATCCTTGATGTTGCGGCCACTGACAATGATTAAACGGGTTTTTCCTGATTGCTGAATTTTCTCTAAGATTTTTCTTACGCCCGGATAGGGAAACGCCTTGTCTCTTTTTTTGTGAAAGGGGGCCAGGGTGCCGTCATAG
>JBDLJI010000279.1:0-3580 GCA_039714455.1 Thermodesulfobacteriota bacterium | reverse complement strand
TCTCTGAGATGATCAAGATTGGTTATCCATGCATCTCCGATGGTATCTGTGATCAGACTGGCCAGGTCAGGATTACTTTTTAAAAGCCAGCGTCTTTGGGTAATGCCATTGGTCTTGTTGTTAAACCGCTCAGGAAACATTTTATAATAATCTTTAAAAATTCTGGTACGCAGCAGAGTAGAATGCAGTTCGGCTACCCCATTTACCGAATGGCTGCCGATAATTGCAAGTGGTGCCATGCGGACCTTTCTGACATGCCCCTCCTCTATAAGGGAGAGTTTTTTCTGCATGGCAACATTACCTGGAAAGCGCTTGTCGACTTTATTAAGAAAACGTTGATTGATGTCATATATGATTTCAAGATGCCTGGGCAGCACCCTGCCGAGGGTATCTACAGACCATGTTTCCAGAGCTTCCGGCATCAGGGTATGGTTGGTAAAACCAAAAGTATCTACACATATCTGCCAGGCTTTCTCCCACTGCAGTCCCTCGATATCGACAAGAAGCCTCATCAACTCAGGGATGGCTATGGCAGGATGGGTATCATTAAGCTGAATAGCTATCTTAGCGCTGAACTGATCAAAAGACTTATTCTTCTTTTTGTAGCGCCTTAAAATATCCTGCAGGGTTGCCGCCACAAAAAAGTACTGCTGCCGCAAACGAAGCTCCTGGCCTTCCCGGATATCATCGGATGGATACAACACCTTCGAAAGTGTTTCAGATTTCACCTTGCTCTGCACCGCGGCAATGTAATCCCCACGGTTAAAAAATGACAGGTCAAGGACCCTTGAGGCTTTAGCAGTCCAGAGCCGCATATTGTTGACATGGTTATTACGATAGCCTGGCACCAGATAATCGCACGCCATGGCCATCACTTCCTCGGTGTCAATCCACTCTACTTTCTTGTTGCCTGCTTTATCCTCATAATGTTTCACCTGCCCGTAAAAATGCACAGGAAACATGTGATGCGGTCGCTGGAATTCCCAGGGGGTCCCGCAGCGGAGCCAATCGTCAGGACTTTCAACCTGGTGGCCATTCAGCAGCTTCTGGAAAAAAATACCGAATTCATACCGGATACCGTAGCCATATGCAGGAAGTCCCAGGGTAGCCATGGAATCCATAAAACAGGCGGCAAGACGCCCAAGGCCACCGTTTCCCAGTGCCGCGTCCTCCTCAATTTCACGTATTTCATCCAGGTCATACCCTAAAGATTTCAAAGCTGCGTCCACTTCGTCATAAAGACCCAGATTGATGAGGGCATTACCCAGGGTCCTGCCGATGAGAAATTCCAGAGACAGGTAATAGACTCTCTTTTTTTTCTTCGTGTAATTAGTCCGCTGGGTCTTGATCCAGTTTTCAATCAAAATATCACGAAGCGTATAAGCTAAGGCTTGATATAAATCCCGGTTTCCGACCAGTTCAGGATCGCGGCCCTGAAAAATCAACAGATGGTAATAAATCTGCTTTTTGAGAACTTCGATAGCCTGGGGGTCCTTTATCCCGCAGAGAGAGTCCCCTTTCTTAATTTTTGACATTGCTCTCCTGAAATGCAGAAGAATAATTCCGGAGAATTATTGTCGGATTATCCTCAATAAATTTTAAAAATCCCCGTTATTTTAAATACTACAATGGGGTTCGGCAAAAAATCAAATTATTTATGTGATTTCAGATAGTCTTTCACCCAGACAAGCGCCTGTTCTCTATCCCGCACCTCCCCTTCCACCTGTCCATCTTCAAGATTGTCGAAAATTTTTCTGAATTCAGGTCCTGGTTGAAGCCCGAAAATTTCTATCAGATCATTTCCTGTCAGCAACCGTTTTGCCAGTACCGGCTTGATTGTCTGGCGATAAGCAGCTGCCACCTCATGATACAGGCTGGCTATCTCTTCTTCCATCCAGGGCGGCTTCCCGGTTCCCCGTCCTGCCAGGCTGTCTGCCATCGCCAGGATGAAAAGGCCATGAAAATCTTCTCCCACCGCTTTTATGAGACGTAAATAGGCCTTTGGAGTCAATCCTGTCTTTTTCCTGGCATTATTGAGATGAAAAGGCCACATGTGGACAGAAATAAATTGTGACACAAAACTCCTGTCATCCCTGCCCCATTTTAGACGGTCGGCAATAATATCAAAGATCCTGGCACCCTCCTTGTCATGATTGTAGAAGGTAATTCGACCTCCCCGATCCTCCCGTATCATATGGGTTTTCGGTTTACCCAGATCATGAAACAGCGCAGTCCATTTCAGAAGTATTTTTCTTCTGTTCCCATGCAGGTATTCGAGCAGAGATCCGCCATAACCGGGAAAATATTTTTCCGGTTCTTTTTGTACATTCTCCATTTGCCTGAGGGCGGCAATACTATGTTCAAAGACGTCCAGATGATGACTTGACGGCTGGGCTACACCGACCCCCTGATACAATTCCGGCACCAATTCCTGTAGTACACCATTTTCATGCATAGCCTTAATAGCCTTAATGGAATCAACTGACGCCATTATGGTGTCAAGTTCATAGGCAATCCGTTCTTCAGCCACCAAATAGAGGAGATGACAATATTTCTCGATCTGTCTTTCTGTAGTTGGCTCAATGGTAAAACCGAATGTTGCCATAAACCTGAAAGCCCTGAGCAATCGAAGCGGATCACTCATGAAAACGGCCGAAGAAGTGGAGCGAATAATCTTATTTTGCAGGTCCCTTTGCCCCCCGGCAGGATCAAGAATCTCCAGGATTTCAGAAGAATCCCGCCCAGTTAAAACTTGAGCAGGAAAAGGAACTGCCAGGCTGTTGATAGTAAAATCCCTTTTAGAAAGATCCTCTTCAATGGTTACCGCGCCTTCACGAAACGATGAAAAATCAATACAAACTTCCTGCCATACTACCCTGGCTACATCCTCTTCCTCATCCATGGGAACAAAGGTGCCCTCCAGTTTCCGGGCCAATGCGGCTGCCCATCCAAAACCATCCTGAGGAACCGTTACATCCAGATCCTTTGAATTGCGCCCCATCAACCAGTCACGTATTGTACCGCCTGAAATATAACAGGAAGACGATCTTTCCCGTATAATCTCTGCCAGAGCCTGCACGATCTGCTCAGGATACTGCTCCAGCAATTTCAAAGGATTTATTTCCATAGCACAGTATTTATTTAATTCACTTCTTCATTCCTGTAGTTGCTATAATTTTAATATAATCTAACATATAACAAAGCAAACTTGCCGGAAGTGATTTAATTGTTATATTGCTTTTATCCGACGTAGTTAGTCAACATTTTTCGAAAATTCAACGTGAGCTATAAAGACAAATAATGGAAACACTGACTCAAAAAACAATCAAGATTGGAAATGTTACAGTTGGTCTGCTTGGTTTGGATATTGCGCTCGTCGAATTGTCCGGCAAAGATATTTCTGAAGACGAAGCTGTAAATTACTTATATGAGCAGGTAAGTAAAAAAAACTATATTCCAAAGCAGGCAGCAGAGCCTTATAAAGAAGCCCTGCTTAGAGAATACAGACGTTATCATAAGCTGGACAGCTTAGAAGAAGAGGGTATTTCAATCCGGGTCCTGGGACGGCCCTGTGTCGTTT
>JBDLJI010000278.1:0-3583 GCA_039714455.1 Thermodesulfobacteriota bacterium | reverse complement strand
TTCATTCTACATTTATTTATGACGGTATATTTTTTTCTGTTTCTCATATTTCTGGTTGCCGGCTTCACCCAGGGAGTCACCGGTTTCGGGTTCGGCCTGCTGGAAGTACAATTAATAATTTAAAATGTAGAATGAAGAATTTTTATAACCACAGACGGACGTGGGAAAAGACTATGGAAAAGTGAAAATTTAAAATTGAGAATTAAAAACCTATCTTTCTTTTCGGTTCTTCATCATCTCTTAAAAGCTGTTTGATCACATCAAACACTACCCTAAATTGCTTATCGTATTTCTCCTCCATTGCTTCTATCTTTTTCTGAAGTTCCTTATTGTCGGCCAGCATTTCACGCAGCCGTGTGAAAGTCCGCATGATCTGAATATTGACCTGAATGGCCCTTTTACTGTTCAGCACTGTGGACAGCATTGCTACTCCTTGTTCGGTGAAAGCCATAGGGGGATGCCTGAGGCCCATTTTGATAGAATTGGAGGTCGCAAATTGCGTCCTCCAATTTCTTACTTCTTGACTTGTAAGAACAAACATAAAGTCTTCAGGAAAACGTGAAATATTTCTGCGCACCTGTTCTTTGAGCCGTTTTGTCTCAACACCATAAAGTTCTGCCAGGTCTCGGATTTTTAAATTGAAAATGAAAAATGTAGAATGGATAATTATTTTAAAGACCATTTCTCTCTTGGATTGATTATCCTTCCTATTTCATTCTACATTCTACATTTTTCATTCTACATTTATTTATGACGGTATATTTTTTTCTGTTTCTCATATTTCTGGTTGCCGGCTTCACCCAGGGAGTCACCGGTTTCGGGTTCGGCCTGTTGGCAATCCCCCTGTTGAGCCTGTTTATTGACCTGAAGACCGGTGTGCCGCTCTGCAGCCTCCTGGGCATGCTGGTAACCGCATTTCTCTCGCTGCGGTTGCGAAAGCATATTGACCGGCGCAAGATCCTTCCCCTGCTGTTAGGCTGTATTCCAGGCGTGGCAGTTGGAACCCTGGTGCTGAAAAAAGCGCCGACCGAACTGCTGAGTGTGCTCATGGGTGTCATGCTTATAGCCTATTCCCTTTACCGGTTGACAAGCAAACAGCAGCCGCGCTCCATCCATTCGCGATGGGCTTACGCAGCTGGATTTTTTACCGGGGCGATCAGCAGCGCTTTCAGTGCCGGAGGTCCCCCGACCATTATTTACGCCACCCTGAGAGGCTGGGACAAAAATGAGATCAAGGCCACCCTTTCGGGGTTCTTCCTGACCGGCGGCCTGGCTGTAATCACGGCGCATGCCCTTACCGGACTGACCACCCGCCTGGTTCTTCACTACTTCCTTTTATCGGCCCCTGTTGTTATTGGAGGTGTGTACCTCGGTTCGCTGCTCTATGACAGGATCGATACCGGCGCCTATCTCAAACTGCTGCAGTACCTGCTGCTGGCCATGGGAGTATTAATGATCTGGAAAGGAGCGTAGTGTGAAGGAAAATGGAGAATTGAAAATGCAGAATGTAGAATTATGCTGACCAAAAAAGGGGACGGATTTATTTACAAAAGGCGCAAGGCTCAGGGTGCAGGGCACAGGGAAAGATTAAAAAGAAAACGATAAATATCAGTTTGCATGGTTCAAGACCTGAGGAATTCCGGTGACACTATACTTAATTATTCTTTTTGGGCCCCGGCTTTTGTTTTATCAGTATCCTGTTCGTCATCTTTTCCATTCTCCATTCTAAATTTTTAATTTGGAAAAGTATGGTGTCCCCGGAATTGCTATTTTGAGATGTAAAATAATAAGACAGCAACTGGCAAGAAATACAAAGTTGTCGAAATTAGAAACGTTACTGAAAACATTTGTCTTAATGCACTAACGATAGTGCATGAAATAGTTTCGCCCCAACCTCCATTAAATTCAGTCCTTTGCCCAGTTTGCTCATATTGAACCTTGTTATAACCTGCATCTCTGTTTTCCTTATAATTTTGATAGCCCAAGTATAATGCATGAGAAATTACGAAGAGAGCCCAACAATAAAAATATGCCATTATTTCTCCTGCTTTTTACATGTAATGAAACTTAGGGATTACGGGGACACCATACTTTATTAAAGGCAAAATGTAGAATAAAAACCGGGACAAATCTATTTTACTTCCCACTACCTCACTCCCACTCAACAGGATTCACCCTGTAAAAACCATAAAGTTCTTCATAGAGCTCAGGATGCTCTTTCTTGAGCTGGGCCGGCTTTTCAAAAAAAGTCTCTGTGGCCACCGCAAAAAACTCCGCCGGGTTGGTAGCGCCATATGCATCCATCACACTTTTCCGACCTTTTGTTGTTTTCCTTCTGAGAAGCTCATACTCCTTTGAAAAAACCTGGGCCCAGGCTGAATAGGCGGAACGGCTCTCAAGGACCGGGGCGCCATCGGCCGCACCGTAATGCTGGTCCAGCTGGTGGGCGAATTCATGCATGGTTACATTATGACCGTCGTTGAAGTTTGCAGCACCATGCTTGACACTGTCCCAGGCCAGAACAACCGCGCCGCTATGCCACGATTCGCCAAGACGGGCTGAAGCTTGCTGTGACTGCCCTCTGATGGTGGGTCGTGTGCCTGCCACATAGGTGCTTGGATAAACCAGTATGGAATAGAGGTTGGGGTAATATTGTACCTTGCGGTTTAAGAGCAGCATGCAGGCCTGGGCCGCAATGGTCACCTTTATTTCATCGGTGAGGGTAAGCCCTCCGCACCCTTCAAAGGATTTTTCCGCCATAAATATCCTGGTCGCGTCTTGCAGTTGCTGGAGCAGATCCGGAGGAAGATTGCCATAGGGAGGCAGGTTCTTTTTGAGAATAGCATCCCATGCAGGGGGAAAGGAAGTGGAGAGGAGGAGCCGCCTTTTTTGCTGACGCCGAAATCCTTTGATGAAAAACCAGGCCCAGACAGAGAGCCCCACTACCATAAATAGAATGAAAAGTTTCATGGGGAAAAAGAGTACACATAATAAAAACAAAAGGGGACAGGTTTTTAAAATGTAAAAGGTAAAAGGTAAAATGTAAAAGTGAGGGGTGAGGAGTAAAAGATAAAGACATAAAAGCTAAAAGATAAAAATTCAGAACCCTATTTTCTGTTTCGGTTTTTCCTCCTCTTTCAACATCTGTTTTATCGCCTCAAAAACCACCCGGAACTGGCGGTCATATTTTGCTTCCATTGCCTCGATCTTCTTTTCCAAATCCCTATGCCCTGAAAGCATCTGCTTAAACTGGCTGAATATCCTCATGATCCGAAGTCTCCTTCCAGTCGCTTATCTGAATGTTTACCTGGATGGCCCGATCACTTTTCAGCACACTGGATAACATGGCTACGCCCTGTTCAGTGAAGGCCATTGGTATGTATCTCGGGCCGCCCCAACTTGAGGTGCCAATTTGGCACCTCAAGATTTCCAACTCATCATCGGCTTGTTCAAACATAAAATCTGCTGGGAACCGATCAATATTCCGCCGAACGGCTCTTTTTAGTTGCTTGGTCTCTACCCCATAGAGCTCAGCCAGATCACGATCCAGCATGACCATTTTAAATTTAAAATTAAAAATGGA
>JBDLJI010000277.1:0-3592 GCA_039714455.1 Thermodesulfobacteriota bacterium | reverse complement strand
ACATGGTTGGTCATCAAACAGTACGCATAAATTCTACAGCCAAATTCTTCTTTGAAATAAACGAGATTGTCGAGGTAATACTTGTAATCATCGTCTGATGCAAAAACACTCTGACGGTTATGGCCACGCTGGACTATATGATGTGGTGTATGAGGAAGAAGGATTCGCAATGGTCTTGGCATGCTTCTTACCTAACATATACAAACTAACAGCTCAATAAATAATTCTGACCCCTTTTTATGCCCTGCCCCCCACACAATCCGAAAATATCCAAGAATAAACACACGGCTTTAATGTGAGTGCGCTCATTTTTGTCTTGACAAAGCGCTGAGTTCTAAAATATATCATGAGCATGGTCACAATAAAAAGAAGGGAACATGCGTATATCGAAAAAAGCAAAAAAAGAAAACAGGAATAAGATCCTCGACATTTCCGCAAATCTATTTCTTGAAAAGGGTTATCAAGAAACGACCACCCGTAACATTGCTGTTAAAGCAGGAATGGCGTCCGGCACGATGTTTAATTATTTTCCCAGCAAAGAAGCACTGGCCATGACATTGGTTTCAGAGGCTTTGACAAAGGGAAGAGAGGCTTATGTTCGCCGCCGCACTGGAAAGGAAGAATTTGCCGAAGATCTGTTTATCCTGATTACCTCTGAATTGCGCCAATTGAAACCCTATCGAAAGTATATCGGGCCGGTTATTGAGAGTGGAATGAGCCTGTTTCCGAAGCCCACAGTCAGTTCGGAGGGAGAAAAAATTCGCCAAGAGCATCTTGAAATTGTTCAGGAGGCAATAACAAGGCATGGCTGCAGTTCTGCGCCTGAGTTTATACTGTTAAACCTTTACTGGTCGCTCTATCTGGGGATTATAGCATTCTGGCTCAATGATGAATCAAGGAACCAGGAGGAAACGCTGGCCTTTATCGATTACTCATTACATCTTTTTTCCGGAACTATTGGCGATAGTTCAAACAGATAGGAGAATAATATGACAACTGAAAGCAACAGTCTTCAAGATTCGCTGGAAGTGAGGGAACTTCTTGCCGCATTGCCGGAAGAAATAAATGAAGAAAAAGTCCAAAATGATCTCCCGGCAGATCTGATCTCGCACATTTCAACCAAAAAAGTTCCGGTCGGCTCTTTGGTCAGGATGTGGACATTGGGGAGCATGCAGGCCAAAATTGCCACTGGCTACCTGGCCTATGCGGTACGCAGTAATTTTCTCAACAAGACGGAAAAGCAGAAACTTCTCAACGAAACCAATTTAACCGCAGCCCTCAAGTTATTCGGGACCATGGGGTATTTGCGCGGCGCAATCATGAAGGTTGGCCAGATGCTTGGCAATCTTCCCACCGTATTGCCCCAGGAGTTTGCCGACGTTTTGGGCAGCCTTCATTTTGAAGCGCCGCCAATGCATTATTCCATGATCCGCGAGGTGTTTCTCAATGAATTAGGCAAAGAACCAGAGGAGATTTTTGTATCCTTTGAACGTAAAGCTTTTGCCGCAGCATCTCTGGGGCAGGTTCACCGAGCCCGCCTTAAAACCGGGGAGGAAGTGGCTGTCAAAATCCAGTACCCCAGCATGGATAGCACCATAAATGCTGACATGCAGAACTTGAGGCTTTTGCTGATGCCGATGTGTTTAACGAGTGAATGGGACTATATCAAGGATCATCTCCAGGACATTGAGGAGATGTTGAAGCTGGAAGCAGATTATGAAAAGGAAGCTCTTTTTTTGCAAAAGGCATATGAGCTGTTCAAACAGCATGATCAGATTACCGTGCCCCGATATTATCCGCAATATTCCAGCAGCAAAGTACTGACCATGGACTACCTCGACGGCAACCCTCTGACGGTTTTCCTGAAGGAGAATCCATCAAGCACAGCACGGAATCATTTTGGCGAACTGATATCCGTCGCTCTCATGCGTTTAAGTTATTACTCACGAACTTATTATACCGATCCCCATCCCGGGAATTTTCTCATGTTGGACAACGGGAGCCTTGGATTCATCGATTTCGGCTGCTACAGGAAGCTGACGGACAAGGAATGGGAAGTAAGCAATGATGGTGAAAAAGCTCTGATGTTCAGCCATGATGAGGAGTTGCTCAACAAGGTGATTGCGCAAGGCTGCCTTCATGCAGACGTAAAAGAAATGGATCAAAGCCGGGTGGATCTGATCAGAAAAAGCATACAATGGCAGGCAGAGCCGGCCCAGGAAAATGCACCGTTTGATTTCAGTAATGACGACTGGTTTCAGCGTGGAGTGGATATTAATATGGAGATCATCAAGCAACACCAAAGCAGATATACACCTGCCTGGAACTGGACCACCAGAACGCTCATCGGCCACAGAACTCTTATGTATCGCCTCAAATGCAAATTTAATTTTCGAAAACTGTATATCGAAAACAACCCGTTTATTTCAAGCGATTGGGCGAAGCTGGAAGATAAGTTGCCATGAACATCCGCCATGAGTCAGTACTACATATCAAATACTGTTTTAAATTAACGAACAATCCCTAAGTTTCACAAAACAGCATTCACACTTTACGATTCGTAAATATTCGGGTTGCCCGTTTAATTCGCGCCGAGACGCCGCTACAACGTTTCTTCACTGTAGGAGTAGAAGCGGCGTCTCGCCGCGAAAAACACACCCGGCAATGAGCAAGCCGAATATTTACTACGATTCATAAAAATACCTGACAAAATCATTCAGAAATGGTGGCACGCGACAAGCTCCTGCCACCGGAGACAACTATTATGAAAATTGGTTTACAAACATGGGGAAGTGACGGGGACATCCTACCATTTATAGCTTTAGCTGACGGATTAAGCTCAGCCGGTCATGAGGTGACGGTAGCATACACCAGCGTGGACAATAAAGATTATTCACATCTGGGAAAAGCCATGAATTTCAGATTATTCAAAGCCTTTGAAAAATTTGAAACAGATACTGAATCCATATTTACAGCCCTCACTCAAACCAAAGACCCTCTCAAAGAATTATCATTTATGTTTGAAAAGTACTTCGACCCGGCAATCGAAGAAATGTATGCAGCATCAAGAACCTTATGCACTGAAAATGACCTTGTAATTGGCCATATAGTTAATCACACCCTTTTAACAGCTGCACAAAAGTACAATTGTCCACGAGTTTCATTGGCTTTATGTCCTATAGCTATTCAAACAAAATATGTATCCCCTGTTGGGCCAAATCTTGGAAAAATGTTGAATTCACTGCTGTGGAGTTTCGGTGATTATATGACCCAAAAAAAATGCTTCCAGGCGGCTGCAATGATCCGAGACAGAGAAGGTTTGCCGCCAATAAAAAGTCTGCAAAAAGAACTCTATATCTCAAAAGAATTAACTCTGATAGCAACAAGTAAGGAGTTATGTATCCATCAACGAGATTGGCCGGAAAATATAAAAATTTGTGGTCCCCTGAATTTACCCGAAGATGGAGCACAATAGGAAATCCCCGCAGATCTTTCCAAATTCATAGATGCTGGTGAGCCCCCTGTATATTTAACTTTTGGCTCTTGCACCGAATTTGATCTTGTGAATACTACTCGTCTGTTCATAGATGCT
>JBDLJI010000276.1:0-3607 GCA_039714455.1 Thermodesulfobacteriota bacterium | reverse complement strand
CCGACCTCGGGGTGACTTTTGACAAGAGCAAATTCTGCATCAAACAGCCGGGCAGGTTTGTTGAGAATTTCAGCCGGAAGATGAATTTTGCCAATATCATGAATGATTGCCCCCATATAAATTCCTTCAATCTGGCTGTCATCAAGGCCCATCTCCCTGGCAATGGCAACAGCAAGTTGGGCAACTTTTCGTTGATGGCCGGCCACATAGAGGTCACGTGCTTCAACCGCCCTTGCTACAGCGGCAATAGTGTCTTCCAGTGCCAGTTTCAGACGATCATGGCTTCTCTGTAATTCTAATTCGTTGCGTTTACGCTCTGTAATATCTGTGGCTATACTGCAGATGCCGTAGACTGTTCTGGTTGTATCATACATCGGAAACTTGATTACAAGATAGGTATGGCGACCATCGGCATGGTGATAAATCTCCTCCACCTGTATGGGAGTCCCTGTCTGTAATGCTATCTTATCATTGGCTCTATAGGTGTCTGCCAGTTTTTCCGGGGAAATATCATAGTCTGTTTTACCGACGATCTCTTCATTTGAAACGTTGTTGAAGAGCTCACCGAACTTGCGATTAATGAGAATAAAATGGCCCTGCGTATCTTTCAGAGAAATCGCTGTAGACGTATTGTCCATAATAGCCTGTAATCGTGCTTCACTTTCCCGTATAGATTCCTCTGCTGTTATAGGGTCACTGATAACTGCTGATTTATGTAAAACAGAAGCCACTGCCAAACGGGCGGAAGTTGCACCAATGGCCCCGGCGAGTATTTTCTCAGCATAGTCTGCAAGGTCCCTTTTGTCCTCAGCCGTAGTAATGGCCTGGCCGTAATGGGAAAATAGCATTTCAACAGATTCATCACCAAGAAATCGACTTAAGAGATGCTGGAGGTTGGCAACTGAAAAATCCTCGTCCCAGTAGGTTGTTCTCTTCTCCGGCTTGAATATGTCCACAAATAATTCAGCTTGAACATGTCCGGTACTGCTTCTGTGACCTGCAAGCATGGAAACGATAAAATAACCGCTGATATTCACCAGCATGCTCCAGAAAATACCATGTTCAAGCCAACCGAGGCCCTCCAGGCCAAACAGCTGATAAGGCTTAAGCAGGGCTATGCCAAAAGGGCCTTCTTCAATAAAACTCAGAGGAAGCCACCCTTTTTGGGCAAAAAGCGGCAGCAACATGGTATAGGCCCATACGGTAAAACCGCCTCCCAGTCCGGCTAACGCCCCTAATCTGCTGCCTCCTTTCCAGAAAATTCCGCCCACAATAACAGGGCCGCATTGAGCAGCTGCAGCAAATGACATAAGGCCAATGGTGACTAGGGCGAGATGAGCGCTGGCCAGGCGAAAGTAGAAGTAAGCAAGAAGAAGCAGAAAAATAATAGTAAGCCGTCGAATCTTAAGGATCAGGCCACTGAGGTCCTGGCTCGTGCTGAGACGCAGGAAGCCAAGCCTTACCATGACAGGGAGCACGAGGTTATTACTCACCATGGTACTAATTGAAATACTCGACACAGCAACCATTGCAGTTGCAGCAGACAAGCCACCGAGGAATGCAAAAATGGCAAGAATATTCTGATGCTCAGCCAGGGGGAGAGTCAACACAAAGGTGTCGGGGTTCACATTCCCGGAAGGAAAACGAATGAGCCCTCCAAAGGCTATTGGCAACACAAAGATGTTGATAAGAAATAAATAGAGAGGAAATATCCATAACGCCTTTTTAATATGGCTTTCATCAACATTTTCAACCACCAGCATCTGAAACTGGCGAGGGAGAAACATTATTGCCATGGCGGAAATAACAGTGATAGTGGTCCATCTCAAATAGTCGCTCTCTTCCATGGCAAAGAGTTCGTCTAAATGGGGGATGGCTCTGGCATTCATGAAAATATCTCCAAAACCATCATACATTCCATACACGACAAATATACCCACAGCGAGAAAGGCTAATAATTTTACAAGTGATTCAAAGGCAACAGCTGCCACTACGCCTTCATGGCGCTCAAAGGTATCAAGATGCCGGGTTCCAAAGATGATAGTAAACACGGCATTTACAATTGACACGTAAAAAGCCGTATCAAGCCAGATTGGTCCTAAAGAAACGTAGGTGGTACCCTCCGGGTACTGGATGAGTACATTAATGCTGGTTGAAACAGCTTTAATCTGCAGGGAAATATATGGCACGATGCCAATAACCATAAAAATTGTGACTAAACCGCCCAGGGCCAGGCTTTTGCTATATCGTGAGGAGATGAAATCAGCGATGGTTGTTATGCGATGGGTTTTGCATATGAGGATGATTTTACGAAGAACAGTTATCCACAGGAGGACCATTAGTGACGGGCCTATGTATACGGCAAGGAATTCAAGACCCGAGGAGGCAGCGCGGCCAACACTTCCGTAATATGTCCAGGCCGTGCAATATACAGCTATGGAAAGAGAGTAGATCCAGGGATTGTTTATAATACTGCGGCCGGCTGAAGCACGTTTCTCAGCGTAGTGGGCAATAGCGAACATCATGCCAAGGTATGTAAAGGCGGTTATGACAACGATATAATTCCAAGGCATCAGTCCACCTTGTCCGAATGATGAGAGTCTTGTTTTCGGTGAATCATGACCGTAATGAATGTCAGGCCAATTAATAGAGCCCAAGTTGTAAATACATAAGCATAGAGCAAAGGAATGCCGAAAATTTCTTTTTTCTCATCACTGAATATGGAGAGAACTGGATAGTTTAAAAGGATGCTCCCTATAAAAAAGAAGACAATAAGCCTGGATCTTTTTTGCGTCTCAGAGGCCATTGGTTCAAGAAACTCCTTTTGTAGGTTTCTTGCATTAAGGGAAGGACAGAAGAATATTCATCTTTATAATAACATACTTTTATTTTTTGACCCAATTTCTAAAGTCAAGCTACCTGCAATCAATCAGAAATCGTGAATAATTCTTAAAGTGTCAAGGTATCCAGTGGATATGGAAATTTTGAAAGAGGCTCAAAATGGCGTGATTGGTGGAGTGCGGAGGGGCGCATGTGTGTAGTTGATGGAGGAGGAAGATAAATGATCAATATGCATTATGTCGCATAACATATATTATGTTAAATTAAATAAATATCAATAAATACAGCACATTGCTAGTGGCTCCCCTGTTGGTTTGTCTGAAATAAGTATAAATTGTATCTGATCATCATAAAACATAGTTTGCACCTTAAGTTTCATATTTAAATCATTGTTTTTCCATGCAAAGAAATACTTTTGTTTCAATGTTCCTTGTTTTTTCCGGGTAATTTTTATTGTTATCTAAATAACAATAATCCTTTCAAATTGTTTTGTGTTTCAGAAAAGTTCCCTGACGGTATTCTTCAAAGGCAATCCTGAGTTCTTCCTGGGTGTTCATGACTATTGGACCATACCAGGCAATGGGTTCCCCTATTGGTTTGCCTGAAATGAGCAGGAATCGTATCTGACCCTCTTCTGTTTCAATATGTACGGTTTTCCCATCCTCAAAAAGGATTAACGTACCATTGCTTGCTCTTGGGTCTGCATTAAAATCACAATAGTTTTTACCTTTAGTTTCATGTGCAAATGGTTGTTTATCCGTATAAA
>JBDLJI010000275.1:0-3630 GCA_039714455.1 Thermodesulfobacteriota bacterium | reverse complement strand
CTTTCAATATCTCACTTTCAGAACAAATTCTGGTAACTGTTGATACTGTCCGTGATCTTCTGCGTGCTGTCATGAGTTCCGGTGTCAGAAAACATGAAGGAATTGACCGGGAAATAGCCACCATAAAACTTGATGAAGTTGAAGATGCACCGTTTATGGCTGAAACCCTGGTTGACGTCCTCCAATGGCACGTTAAAAACCATCCGGATCGACCCCATATCCGCTTGTACAGCGGCCAGGATACAGATGAAGTCATCACCTATATTGATCTATGGAATGGTGCAGAGATTGTGGCAGCAGGGCTGCAGCATTTTGGTTTGGAACCTGGCGAGTCCGTCCTCATTATGCTCCCAACAGGACCTGAATACTTTTTTACCTTTTTCGGGGTCCTGCTGGCAGGCGGTATACCGGTTCCAGTCTATCCCCCCGGCAGACTCAAGCAGATTGAGGAGCACTTGCGGCGCCACACCGCCATAGCAAAAAACTGTCTTGCCAGGATTATGGTTACTGTTGATGAGGCTAAACAGTTTACCAAGTTCATGCATACCCAGGTTGTCAACCTGAGTCATGTCTTAACCGTACCGGAGTTACAGCAGGCAGGAAGTAAAACATTATCCAGGTTCAGAAAACCTGCTCTCACGACTGAAAACATAGCCTTTCTGCAATATACCTCGGGCTCCACTGGTATGCCCAAGGGTGTTGTGCTCACCCATGCAAATCTGTTGGCCAATATCCGGGCCATGGCAAAAGTCACCAATGTGTCGCCTGAAGACGTTTTTATAAGCTGGCTCCCCCTTTATCATGATATGGGACTTATCGGAGCATGGCTTGGCAGTCTCCATTTTGCCTGTCAACTGATTATTATGCCACCGCTTGCCTTCATCGCCAGGCCACAGCGATGGCTGTGGGCAATACACAAGTACGGCGGCACACTTTCCGCAGCCCCTAATTTCGCCTATGAACTCTGTCTTCGACGCATTGACGACAAGGATATTAAAGGGCTTGATTTAAGCTCATGGAGAATTGCCTTTAACGGCGCCGAGGCGGTCAACCCTGAAACAATAAGGCGATTTAGTGACCGGTTTGCCGGTTACGGCTTCCGGCCGGAGACCATGATGCCGGTCTATGGCCTGGCGGAGTCATCTGTAGGCCTTGCTTTTCCAAAACCTGAAAGCACCATCGGGATTGACAGAATAAATCGTGACGTTTTCATGGGAACAGGACAGGCAGTTCAGGTTAGTGAGACGGAAACAGGCCCATTGGAATTTGTCAGTTGCGGGCAACCGCTGCCAGGCCACCAGATAAGAATCGTCGATACAGCTGACCGTGAACTCCCGGAACGCACTGAAGGCAGCCTGCAATTTATGGGACCGTCCACAACTACAGGCTATTTCAGGAACCCGGAAAAAACCAGAGAGTTATTCCACGGCCAGTGGCTCGACTCCGGCGACAAGGCATATTTAGCTGAAGGCAATGTCTATATAACCGGGCGTTCAAAAGATATCGTTATCAGGGCTGGGCGCAATATTTATCCGGTCGAACTGGAAGAGGCAATCGGCAAGGTTGACGGAATCCGGGAAGGTAACGTTGCTGTATTTGGTTCCAAGTCTTCAGACAGCGGCACAGAACGATTGATTATCCTGGCGGAAACCAGAAAAAAAGATGAAGAGGCCCTGGAACGTATCAGGAAGAGTATCAACACCATTGTCACCGACCTGGCAGGCACCCCTCCTGATAAGGTGGTGCTGGCACCTCCTAATACGGTCCTAAAAACATCCAGCGGAAAAATCAGACGCAATGCCAGCAGAGACATCTATGAGCATAGACGTATTGGCAAACCGCAACAAGCCGTTTGGCTGCAGCTTGCCCGTTTTACATTGAAGGGTTTACTACCCAGGCTGCGCAGCGGCTTTCAGCAGTTGCAGGCAGCACTCTACGCATCCTGGTGCTGGTTTCTGTATTGCCTCCTGGCCCCGGTTGTTGGAATTTTGGTTTTCTTACTGCCCATGGAAAAACTCAGGTGGACAGTGATGCGTCTTGGTGTGAAATTTCTTGCCACCCTGACCGGAACAAAGATAATAGCCCAAGGTGTTGATAATCTGACGGAGCAAGCAGAACCCTGCGTTTTTGTATCGAATCATGCCAGTTATCTCGACGGTTACGTACTCACAGCAGTACTGGATCGCTCCTTCAGCTTCGTTGCAAAAGCAGAACTCAAGACCAAACCTGTTGTCCATGTTTTACTCAGAAGAATCGGGACCCTGTTCGTTGAACGTTTTGACCGGCAGAAAGGTATTAAAGATGTAAAAACACTCGCTGATAAGGGAATGACCAATCGCTCCCTCTTCTTCTTTCCTGAAGGGACATTTATGCGAATGCCGGGCCTCCTGCCATTCAGGATGGGGGCCTTTGAAACAGCAGCCCGAACCGGCCTTCCCATTATACCGGTTGCAATCAGGGGCACTCGCTCAATACTGCGGGCAGATTCATGGTTTCCCCGTCACGGAGCAATATCAGTGACCTTCGGCAGGCCAATATCCTCTTTTGATGAACAGGACACCTGGTCTAGAGCACTTCAACTCCGTGATAAAACCAGGGGGTGGCTCCTTCAGCATTGCGGCGAACCGGATCTCGGGCATGAACGTCCACGATTACAGCCGACCGGCCCCAAATTAGGTGATGGTGACAGGTGATAATGTAAGCGCTTTTTCTATTTTACTCTCAAAATGAAAAAAGATGTACCGTTTCACCCAGTCACAGTAGGTTTTCTTGGTGTGAAAGGAATTACAATAATGAGGACAGCCCCTAACCATTGCGTTGAGGTTGACGCGAATTTCAGTCGCGTTGTTTCCTGCAAGGATTTGGGCGCGCACTCACGCAGGTCGTTGCCCATCAACTTAATTGACAAATTCATATCGATTGTGATATTGTTGTACGAAATAATATCGATGGAGGATTTGACATGCAAACGGTAACCGTGTCACCCAAATATCAAGTGGTTATACCAAAATCAATTAGAGAAACACTGCACTTACGTCCCGGTCAAAAAATGCAGGTTGTGGAGTACGAAGGCCGGATAGAACTAATTCCAGAAAGGGACATTAAGGAACTCAGAGGATTCCTGAAAGGTATCAATACGGAATTCAAAAGAGAGGAAGACAGGTTATGAATATTGTCGATTCTTCTGGTTGGCTTGCATATTTTGCCGATGAACCACAGGCGAAAAACTTCCATAAACCTTTAAATGATCCTTCTTCTCTAATAGTACCAACAGTAACACTTTATGAAGTTTTCAAAGTAGTACTTCGTGAATCGAGGGAAAATGATGCACTGCAGGCTGTCGCTGCAATGCAAAAAGGACAGGTCATTGAATTAACATCCTCACTGGCCATTTCTGCATCAAAGCTCAGTTTGAAAAACAAACTACCAATGGCTGACAGTATTATTTTAGCCACGGCAAGGGAATATGACGCCACTCTTTGGACGCTCGATTCAGATTTCAAGAATATTAGAGGCGTTAAGTACGTCTCCAAAAAATAGACGATGGCCAATCGGGTAGCCGGGTAGTGGATGTTTACCCACAGTTCTTTGACAGGCAACAGACCTTGACCTTCAGCCATTTATTGGTCA
>JBDLJI010000274.1:0-3631 GCA_039714455.1 Thermodesulfobacteriota bacterium | reverse complement strand
GGCAGAAATCTAATTATGGTGACACTTGACATATACTCAGATTACCTTTGACCGTTCTGCTGGCTGGCGGAGCCGGCTGTCAAAGAACTTGTCTCCCAGGATCAGCGCATCAGCGTCCGGTGGCGGTCTTTTGAATTGAGGCCGGAACCGGTTCCAACCCTGGATCCTGATGGTGACTACCTTGTAAGTGCATGGCAGAACCATGTTTATCCTTTGGCAGCAAAGATGAAGATGGATCTGAAGCGCCCTCCTATTCAGCCGCGTTCCAGGCTGGCCCATGAAGCGGCCAAATGGGCCGAGAGCCAAGGTCGTTTCGACGAGTATCATCTGGCAATTTTCCGCGCCATTTTCGAATATGGTAAAGACATCGGCGATATTGAGATACTCAAAGGGCTGGCTGCTGATCTGAATCTTGATGCGAAGTCCCTGCAGACTGCTTTGAAAAACGGTGATTACACCGCAATGGTCCTGGCTGATCAACAAGAATCCATTCAGGCCGGTGTAAGGGCAGTACCCGCCTTTGTGGTCAATGGCAAGGTAGAAGCTGCAGGGGTTCAATCTGCCGGGAGATTACATGAAATTCTGTTCAGGTCCGGCCCCGTTTGACTAATAGTTGAAGGATATAACAGGAGTTATTCACTGCTGATCAGGGCAGCTACAGTGCGGGTTGAATCTATCTGTTCCATGGCAATGCGGATTGCTGCTGTAAGCGGCACTGAAAGGAGCATGCCGGGAATACCCCATATCCATCCCCAGAAAATCAGGGATAGAAGTACAACCAGGGGACTGAGATTCAGGCCGCGGCCCATGACTTTCGGCTCAAGGATATTGCCGACTATAACCTGAATAACAATAAGAAGGACAGCTACCAGTAAAGTTTTACTGATTGAGCCGGATTGAAACAGGTTGACTGCTATAGGGGGAATGGTGGCAACAATTGAACCAATGGTGGGGATGAAATTCATGATAAAGACCAGCGTACCCCAGAGCAGTGCAAAATCAACCCCGAATAACCAGAGCACCACTGTGACCAGTGCTCCTGTGAGCAAACTGATAATGGTTTTTAAACCCAGGTACTGTTGAACAGATTGATTGACACGGGCCATGGTTTCAAGAACCGGTGCAGCCCCATCATCACCAAGTATCCTGACAAGACGCCGGGTAAAAGCTTCACGTTCTGCTAAAATAAAGACCATAAAAAGTAAAACCCACATAAGATTACCCAGAAATGAAAAAAAAGAGCCGCTTAATGTCTGGACAAGACCACCCAGGGAAGCAAGGCGTTTTTGTTTGAAGTTGCTGAAAAAGCTATCAAGCATTTCTTTGCCCTGTTCCTGGCTGATATCAAAATAGGCCAGGATATGTCCTGCATATTCCCAAAATTTTGTTTCGTAGGCCGGTAGCTGCTCTTGAAATGCAGCGATATTTACGGTAACCAGTTTGCCAAGCATGAAGATCACTGCCATGACAAAGGCTATGGTTACAAAAATCCTTAAAAAGCTGGGGACTTTCAATCGTTTTAAATAATCGAGCGGTATACCCATTGCGTAACAGGCGAGGATGGCAAAAAATAAGGGTATGAATAAAAAGCTTAAAGTCTGAAGAATAACGGTTAAAAGGACTAGCAGCAGGAGCCAGGAGGCACCGTTGGCAACTTTGAAGCTTGAAATAGTCTTGGAAGATTCCATGTATACCACCTTGATTATTTATGGAAATTATCAATAGATATTTGTTTATACACGTTTTCTTATAAAGAGATCAATGGGATATTAACATGTTAAGAGTTGTCGATATGAATGGCTGCTATTTCCGGGGCAGGGTTTGTTCTGATCTAACCCGGGTTTCTCACAAGCTGAGACGCCGGATAGACAAAGGCTAAAGATGCCGAGCGAATAATTAGAGCGTTAAGAGAGTGGCTCTGCTAAAGGCAATTTTAAGATCGTGTGATTTTTTAAGGCCGGATTTCTGTGCTGCTGATAGTATTCTGCGGTATTGCTTGTCAGGGACATGAAAGGCTGGTTCGGTATAGACGATTTTCCCGGTCGGCTTGAGAATTGATACAATCTCTGCGAAAAACTTTTCCGGATCAGGTGTCTCATGAACCATCCAGAATGCCAGGATTAAATCAACAGGAGTTGTAACACCGATTGCAGTCGGGGCAGCACGATGCAGAATAATTCGATGCGCCACCCCATTTTTTGTTGCCCGTTTTAGCGTGATGTCAAGCATTTCCTGCTGCAGGTCTACTGCAATGACCTGACCATTATCACCTACAAGTTCAGCAAGCCCCAGGGTGAAATGGCCCATACCGCAGCCAACGTCCATGACTGTCATTCCTTCTTTAACATAACCGGAAAATATATTATTCGGGTTATGGATCAAGCGGCGCAATGGATTATCAAAGGTGTAGGCAAGCCACCATGGGCAGACATGATGATCAGGCATAGCTGATATAAATCCGGTGAAAATTCAAATTAATCCAATTAATAACTTATTTGTTCATTGGGGATCGGCTACGTGAAATGGCAAAAACAAAAAAATGTATCCTCTTGGGGAGGTTGTTAACTTTATAGCGTAACTTCTTTCGGATCATCATCCGACTGAACCACCCTCCACTCCTGATGATCAACATCAAAATCAGCAATTTTTTCCAACGGAATTTTCAGGTATTTTCCGTGCCCTTCCGCAGCCACTGTACCGTCCTGCAGTAATAATTCTCCGGTGCCTTCAAAAAATCTGCTGCTGTTTTTGGTGATACGTCCTAATACGCGCAATTCCTCATACAGCGGTACCGGTTTTTTAAAACGGATCTGCAGATCGACAGTAACACCCCAAATATCACCTTCTGATTGTATCATTATGGCCCGGCCGATGGCTTCATCCAAAATTGTGGAGATAATCCCCCCATGCAGTCGCCCTGGATAGCTCTGGTGTTCTTCTTTGGGTTTGAAGGTTGCAAGCAGTTCGCCATTATCAAGTTCGAAAAAGGATGTGTGAAGGCCAAAGGGGTTCTTCAAGCCGCAGACCAGACACATCCTTGAGTTGGGCTGCTTTGCAGTAACAGTATGGAGCATTGTAATGCCTCAATTTAGTAGAAGATCCGGATATTATTTATTCGCGATCGTATTTTTGAAAGTGCCCTTGATAAGATCATTCATATCCTGCACATCCGAGTCTGTTGGACAAAGCAGTTCTTTAACATCGTCCTGGAATTGTTTTTTGTCCTTGGGGATATGGGTTCCTAATACTATTTCCAGTTCAGGATATACTTTGGTTATGACAGTTTGATATTTTTTCAGAAAGGGACAGAGTGCTGTCATGCAGTATGAAAAATGCAGGGCGTCAAGTCTGTATTCTGCCAAGGCCTTCACTCTCTTTAAAATCTTTTCCGGGGCAGCGAGTGTAGGACATCCTGCACAGTTGATTATGCCGATCAGGTCGAGTTTCTTTTCATTTTGATAGCGTTCAAAAAAACCTCTGCGTTTTCTCATGTCGCCAAGACAGACCACAGCTGCACAGTTGGTTTCCTGGGTACAGTTTGAACATGTAAGGATTCCTATGCGTGCCATATATGTCTCCTGCCGGGTATTATTTATTTACCAAGTAAACGGGGCCAGTTTTTGTCAGCCTT
>JBDLJI010000273.1:0-3632 GCA_039714455.1 Thermodesulfobacteriota bacterium | reverse complement strand
GAAGTTTCATATCTGATTCATCCTCTGGTTTCCATTATAACCATAACAGGAATCTTTAACGTTATCGTAACAGGTTATACTGGAACAAGAGGGAGATATGCAGGTTCCCAACGTATCTTCTCTATCAATATTTTAAGACGCTCTGGGTCATTCTTATGCTTGAATTTGCTGAATGCACAGGGACCACTCACTTTTTCCCGGATGGCAGCAAGCCCCACTTCAAAAGCAACGCTGGTGCTGACCTCTTTCAACTTATCCACTCGGGGCATGAGAACTCCGGCATCCATATCTTCCTGGGTTACATGCTCTGCAACAGCCTTTGCTGCAGCTGTAAAAAATGAAGGCAGCACCTCCCTGGCACCTGATCCCAAAACTCCCAGACCGACACCGGGGAAAATAAATACATTATTGCATTGGCCAACCCTTATTTTTTTACCATCCTGCTTCACCGGCGGAAAAGGGCTCCCGGTTGCGACCAGAGCCCTGCCACCGGTCCACTCATAAATATCCTTTGGCAGGGCCTCGGCCTTATCAGTTGGGTTGGAAAGGGGCAGTATCACTGGGCGTTCGCTGTTTGCGGCCATTGCCTCAACCACCTCTCTGGTAAAACAACCGGACTGACCGGAAGTACCTATCAATACTGTAACTCCCCCATGCCTGATAGTGTCCAGCAAGGCATTGTTTCCCGAGTCCTGCAGCCAGTCCATCTCAACCGGATTTTTGGCAAACTTTCCCTTATAGGGTTCAAGCATTCTGTCCGAAGTTACAACCCCCCGGCTGTCCAGGGTGAATATTCTTCTTCTGGCCTCATTTTCCTTCAGGCCGTGTTCAATCAAGGCGGATTCTATCTGTTCAGCAATGCCGATACCGCCTGCCCCCGCTCCATGGACAAGATATACCTGGTCTTCAATTTTCTCCCCTTTGATTTTCATGGCAGCAAAAATTGCTGCCAGAGTTACAGCTCCTGTTCCCTGGATATCATCATTAAATGAAATCAGATCATGCAGGTATGCATCCCTTACCGCGAAAGCATTCTGCTTGGAAAAATCCTCCCACTGGCAGAGGGAATGAGGAAAAACATTTTTAAAGGCCCTGGCAAACTGCTGTATAAATTTCACATACTGAGAACCGGTCAGTCTGTGATGGCGCCACCCCAGATATTCGTCATTTTCAAGTAACTCTTCGTTGTCAGTCCCTACATCAAGGGAAATGGGCAGACAATGCCATGGAGCAATGCCCGTTCCCTGGGTATACAGCATCAACTTCCCAAGACAGATTGCAATACCGCCTGCACCCTGGTCTCCGATACCAAGAATTCCCTGATTGTCAGTCACCACAGCGACACGGATATCACGATGCCGATAGCGATGCAGTATCTCCTCTGCACGATCAATATTACCGGGAAAGATATGGATGCCGTTTGCGCTGCGGAACATGGAGGAATACTGCTGGCAGGCAAGCCCCACAGTCGGTGTGTAAATTATCTCCATAAAACGTGGGATATCAGTGGCGATCACAGCATGGGCAAGGGTTACATTGCGGTCAAACAGGGAACGCATATATATATAACGCTCTATATCATCCTCTTTTTTAAAGACCTTCTCCAGGCTATTCTTAACCTGCTGTTCAAGTGGTCTTACAGCCGGAGGCAGACTTCCATCCATACCAAGATCACGCCTTTCGGTTTCATTAAAAGCAGTACCCTTGTTCACATAATTATTGCCCTGTACCCCGATGCCCCGGGTGTGGACCCTGATTTCCTTCGTATTGCCATACTCGTCATAAACAAATTTATAACTTTTCGGTGGCATTAAATTGTCCTCCATATCGGGTAGTTACCTAAATTTTCTACCGCTTATATCCTGTCTGCGTTTACCATAAAGCAACAAAATCGGAAACTTAAAAATCCGGAAATAGTTTTAAGACACTGCCGTTTATTTCGAAAAAACATCGACAAAAGTCAATGATTCCAGTAAGATTTATTACAAAGGGTTACAAACCCAAACCTTTTACACAGTCACAGTCACATCCGCACACGAATTTATCAATGTCTAAAAGAAAAAAGAAAAACATTTCTCCATCTGATCCAGAACAGAATCCTGACAACTACTGGGAAACAAAACAGAATCTTGAAAAAAAGGGCAAAAAGCTCTTTGTTCCACAAATTTTTGAAGACTGGTGCAAAGCATGTGGCATTTGTGTTGCTTTCTGTCCTGTCGAGGTTTTTGAACAGAATGAAACCGGCACTCCGATAATAATAAACCCCGATGCCTGTACCGGTTGCAGATTCTGCGAATTTCACTGCCCTGATTTTGCCATATCCATACATGATAAGTATCCTGACAGGAGAAAAAAGAAAAATGACGCATGAGTTGAATGGCAAAAAATTCCTGCTGCAGGGCAATGAAGCCATGGTGGAAGGCGCCATTGCCGCAGGATGCCGTTTCTATGCAGGATACCCCATAACCCCTGCCTCAGAGATAAGTGAGCGCATGTCATACCGGTTGCCCCAGGTGGATGGCACCTTCATCCAGATGGAGGATGAAATATCAAGCCTGGGTGCTGTCATAGGGGCTTCACTGGCAGGAGTCAAAAGCATGACTGCAACAAGTGGTCCCGGATTTTCACTTATGCAGGAAAATCTCGGATATGGATGCATGATAGAAGCCCCCTGTGTTGTTGTCAATGTCATGCGCGGTGGACCTAGCACAGGGTTGCCGACCAGTCCGGCACAGGGTGACGTCCTGCAGGCCAGGTGGGGAACGCACGGTGACCATCCGATTATTGTGCTTTCGGTTGCATCGGTCAGCGAATGTTTTTCAATCATTGTAACCGGTTTCAACCTCTCTGAAAAATACAGAGTCCCGGTCGTTGTGCTCTCCGATGAAGTGGTTGCGCACTCCCGTGAAACATTCACAATCCCTTCTGCCGATTCCATTGAAGTTATTGACCGGATTGCTCCCAATGTACCGCCGGAATGGTATAAACCCTATGAGGATAACAGCCGGGGAGTGCCGGCCATGTCTACCATGGGAGATGGCTACCGTCATCATGTCACCGGTCTCGTCCATGATGCAGATGGTTTTCCCACTAATAAACCTGAGGATATAGAAGCCTTTACAAAAAGGCAGTTCAAAAAAATAACCAATGGTTTTTTTGAAATTCAAATCACCAAAAAATTTCAGGTTGAAGATGCTGAGATACTGGTGATTGCTTATGGTTCTGTTGCCCGTTCTGCACGCCGTGCAATAGTCATGGCCCGTTTACAGGGGATCAAAGCAGGGCTGATTCAACTTGTCACCCTCTTTCCTTTCCCGAAAAACACTGTGGTAAATATGATGCGCCAGTGCAAAGCGGTCCTGGTGCCCGAGATGAACATGGGCCAGATCAGCCGTGAGGTGAAGCGGGTCAACTCCGGCTCTGCGGAGGTGTTCAAATACAATCGTATTGACGGTCAATTGATTACTCCGGTAGAAATTTTTGAAGAAATTCAAAAGATCTGAGAATTGATTTTATTCGGCCCTGTTGCCGATTGAGGGGTTTTTTACAAATTTATCATAATTGGAGATAACTCCATGTTTTCAGGAATGACCGAATTGCGCCATAAGTATCTGCGGCACCATAAAAAGTTC
>JBDLJI010000272.1:0-3646 GCA_039714455.1 Thermodesulfobacteriota bacterium | reverse complement strand
GTTTTTTTGCTCCGTCGGGATAGGTGCTGAATTGGGTTACTCCAACCAATCGTTTCTCCCGGCCCAGATCATAAACGATCTCAGTAATACTGGGGGCGAGCGCGATAACCCTGGTGGGATTTTCCGGAACCACAAGAGTTCTGCCAACCTGGTCAGTGACAGGTCCTGCCAAAATATCACCGGTTTGTAACAAAAACGACAATACCAGGGTAAGAATTATGTGCATTCTTGGTATGTGAATAAACATCTGCGTTTTATTTTTTCAGTTTAAAGGTTACCGGCACACGAACCCACATCGGTACCCTTTCTTCACCTTGCCTTCCGGGTTCAAATCTCCATTTCTGAACTGCTGTTACAGCAGCACGGTCCAGCAGGGTCAAATTGCTTGAAGTCTCTATTTTAAGATCATCCACCCTGCCCTCCCTGTTTACCAGGACCTGCAGGATAACTGTTCCTTCCTGGCCTCTTTTTCTTGCCAGACCAGGATATGTGGGTGGAGTGTTCAACTGGTAACGGGGATATGCCATCTGCAACGTTCCCGGCAGAATCACCCCCTCTTTTTCATTCGTAGCTTTCCCTGGTTCAGACTTAACAGCTTCTGCAGTGTTTTCCGCCTTTTGATATGCGGGCATAATCTCTTCAACAGCAGGTTTACTCTTCTCCTCTGTGATAGCATTGGGTTGTTTTATTTTTTTTCCCAACAAAGGCGGCGCTTGCAAAGAATTGTCCGGCTTATCCTGGATAGCAGAGGCTTTTGCGGGAACAGATACTTCCGATTTTTTTTCTGCTTTAAGCAATTCTTCTTTTACAAGGCTGCCGTTTTCTGTTTTTTTAACAAGTTGCTCCGGTGTTTCTACGATACTGCTTTGCCGAAGAAAAACGCTGACTGAACGTGGAAGTGATACACTTGGGACAAAAATCTGCTTTGGGGTAAATTCAAAGTTCATAAGACCGATATGTACAGCTACTGCCAGAAAAACAGCAGTGAGCATGCGGGATCTGTTATTTGATGGAGCCAGCCTGTAATGAGACATTTGATATCCCTGCAGTTCTTATTATATCAAGGATGCGGTATAACTCCTGATAGGAAAGAGCCTCATCAGCAAACAGGTCTACTTGAACAGCTTTGCCATCGGTTGCCTTTTGAGCCTTGTCCTGCAAAACGACCTGTAATTCTTCCAGGGAAATTCTTGAATTATCAAGGAAAATTTCTCCATTTTTCCGGACAGATATTGTAAGGCTCTGTTCTGTATCAATTTGCGCAGCGGAGGAAACGGGGAGAGACACCGGCAGACTGCGGTGCACTGCCATGGAAAGCATGGCAAAGATAAAAAAGATAAGCAGGAGAAAGACAATATCTATCAACGGCAGCATCTCTATGCGGGGCTTTTTTATCCCCAAATAGGCGCTCGGCACCTTCATGATTTGGGGCCCTTTGGGTTGCCATCAAGCTTTTCGTAGACGATCTCGAGGCTGGTAGCATATTTTTCGATATTGAGTACGGCCTTTTCCACCCTTGAATTAAAATAATTGTAGGGAAAGACTGAAAGGATGGCAATGCCCAGGCCTGCTGCAGTGGTGATAAGGGCCTGGGCAATACCGGCGGTCACAGCCTGGGGCTGTCCGATACCGGCAGTGCTCAGTGCCTCAAACGAAGCAATAATTCCTATAACTGTACCGAAAATACCGAGCAGCGGCGCTACGGTGATCATGGTATCCAGGACCCCCATATAGCGCCGCATGTTCCGTATTTCTTCAGCCGCCGTTGCCTCCATGGCCTTGGTCATGGAAAACTCCCGGTGCAGAATTCCACTCACCAGGACCTTGATGATAAAATCCTTAGAGCCGGACACTTTGGCACGCACCGCTTCCCAGTCACCTCGTCGGCAGAGTTCAAGCACATCTTCGATGAGTTTCATGTTGCGGTTCAGGTCAACCGTGATCCAGAATAGCAGCCGTTCAATAATCACGGTCAGCACCAGGATGGAGCAGGCCAGGAGTGGATACATCACCGGCCCGCCGCGGAAGAAAAGATCAATCATGTTTTTTCTCCAAGCTTCTCATTACAATACCCTGCTGTACTGAATTGCCGTGAATCTTTTCATTTTAAAAAAAATAGGTTACCCCACCCATTACATTAAATTCCGGTGATGGATAAAATGCCTGTTCAACCGGAAAACCTCCCAGCACACCATATTCCGAGTACTTTTCGTTTGTCAGGTTGTTTAAATTCAAAAAACCGTTAAATTGGTCCCTCTTGTACATAATTTTCGCGTTAACAAGAACATAGTCGTCCTGCTCGGCAAATGCATTGGAAAAATCGCTCTCAAATGATCGCTCGCCGATATAACTGCCGGTCAATACCGCTGAAAAACCCTTTGCAAACTGGTACCTTGCTTCCAGGTCGGCCTTATGTTGTGGCACCCCAGGCACATTTTTTCCGGCAAACTGTCCTTCTTCCAAGACTGCATCCGTATACGTATAACCACCTCGCAGGGAAAGCCTGTCATAAGTCCAGGCCAGGGCAATCTCCATCCCGTCCCGGCGACTCATTCCGTCCAGGTTTTCGTTTACAAAAACGACCGGATTCAAATAAATTTCGTCATCCGTTTCAATACGGAATAGATTAATATTCCCGTAAAAACTCTTATTCACGGCATAACGCAGACCGATTTCATAATCATCGGATGTTTGAGGGACCAGTGAAGTGGAAACGGTATTGGTGAAAAAGCTGAAAATTTCATCAAAAAGTGGGTAGCGGAAACTTTGGGAATAACTGCCATACAACTGGATATCTTCAGAAATTGAATAATTGAGACCAACGGTGAACAAATTTTCATCCATATCAACCTTGGCAGGGGTTGACGGACTGAATTCAAAATCGGCTCTATCATGCCTGAATCCGGCTGACAGCGCCAAGTTATCCGACAAAACAAGATCATCCTGAAGATAAAAGCCTATATTGACCTTTTTGAGATCAAAAAAACCTTCAGAAGGGAAACCGAAAAATAATGATTTGTTGTGTATATCCTCCTCCGAGTCGCTGTAATCCATCCCAAAGGTCAAATTGTTTTCCAGGCCCCATACTTTTTCGCGGATGACCAGTTGCGGTGAAATGGTCAGGGTGTTTATTTCGGTGTCCCCCTCAAATGTTCCACCGGCAAAGGAGGCAAAAGAAAAAAAGCTGCGCTGCCGTAAAGAAACATCGAGTTTGAACATACTGTCGTTTAAAAAATATATCTCAGGACCGGCGCTGATATAATAGTCGTCAGTATCGGCAAAGTCATTGGGCTGTAGAGTTGCCGTTCGTTCAATGCCGCTTGCAAAATCGCTGGCTTTTAGGGCGCCCGGTAAATTGGTATCATCCTTATGGGAGGCTCCTTGCAGGTTAATTTTCAAATTGTCAGCAGGATAGTAACCCAAGGTCAGAGCGATATCATCACTTTCGGTATCACTGTTGTCCCGATAGCCGCTACTGGTCAAATAACTCCCAACAAAAACCCAGGAGAGCTTTTCAGTCGAGCCGCTATAAGACAAACCACCTTTAAAAGTGTCATAACTGCCAGCGACGAACCGCCCGCCGATTTTCCTTTCATCCCCTGCCCTGGTAATTATGTTGACTGTTCCACCAGAAGCGTTATCACCA
>JBDLJI010000271.1:0-3713 GCA_039714455.1 Thermodesulfobacteriota bacterium | reverse complement strand
TAATTGATAACGCCCACAGAAAGGTGGCCCAGGCCCTGGTCCAGGGCCAGGCACTTGAAATCAAAGGAGGTGAAGTAAAGATGACAGCAAGAAAATTTACATGCTACGATTGTCAGCATAAATGGGAGGTTCCTTATGGAACCGGGAAACCGCAGGAATGTCCTTCCTGTAAAAGCACCAATGTCCATCGGGCGCCGGAAGATCGTGGCCCCGGCAGAAAGAGCCGCAGAGGCCAACATGGTCAACGCGCCAGAGGCAGGGGTATGAACAAAAGTGATATAAACGCTTAATCATGTGATGAACTGGAGAGAAGCAACTGCCTGCGTAAATTCTGGAGCAGATTGCAGGGTTTCTCTCCAGTATTTTTTGACAGCTTTCTATTTTTGAAGTTTAGGCGCGCAACTCAAAATATTTTCCATGACCTGGTCCTGTGAAATATCTCCGGTTACTCTAACTTTCAATTCCTGATCAGGTACGACTTCAAATGATTCCACTTTTTTCCTAAAAGCCGGGGTGCAACATTCACAGGTACCACTCTGGCATTCCTGCACCTGTTTCTCAATAATATCCCTTGGGATCTGGTCAGAAAATGTTATTTCAACATAGCCGTTTTTTTGTTCAACTGTTGCCGGCAAGTCATTTTCTTTTTCTTCTTGACTCATATGGTCTTCCTTTTAATATTTTAAAAAACTCAATCTAAATTGAGCCTGGAGTTCAATTTTTCACATATAGCCCAAATTAAAATGGCCCCCCAATACTCTTAATTGTGGTTGTGTTGAATAAGGATGACCCTTGCCTTTACCCTGTCTCCGGGAAACAAATTTGAAGGCAGTTTTTCTTTGCCTAGGGCAACAAAAATCATATGCCTGGCACACTCTTTATAATTCAACTGGCAATACATTTCTTTCACCATATCTGCAGCAGAAGGCATGTTTTGCATCTTGTCGTTAAAAAAAGAACATTTTTCTAAAAACTCACAGTTTGGCATAACTGTCCTTTTTGCATATCAATCATTAATATATGTAAAAATGTTGCCCCAAACATTCCTCTTAGCACCCAAATGACAGCCCTATGTTCCCTCATTTTACAGAATTGCTTTATTGGTCGGGTGAGTTACGTCTGTTCTTTTCGAAAAAATTGCAGTTTCGGCAGATATCAAAAACTTTCGGCAGATTATTTTGCAAATAGCAATTTTCCCAACAGGGTTTTTCAGGATCACTTCTGGTCGGGCAGTTTTCCGGATTTTCGCATTTCATTATTTCCCAGCAGGAACAACCATTTTTTTTCATCATACTTGTTTCCATAAAAATAAATTTGTTAAGTCAGCCCTATGGCCTTAAAAATTTAATGTGATATTCTCTTGTCTAAGTCAGCAATATATATGCCAGAGCAGACAAATTTGGAATTCTCCTGCCAATATATTGATTTTAAACGATTTTTTTGTCGAACCAGGACATATTTATTGTGTTATTGGTACGCCCTGCTATTAGCAAGTGTTTATTTTATTGCCCAAACTGTTAATTAACGGTTAACGTTTTCATATTGTTGCTGTTATAAATTATCAATTAGTTAATAAGTTAGATAATCCGTTAAAAAAAATTACCCAATCAAATTGCTTCTATCATTATTCAGAGTCCAGTTGTTTTTCCTTTTGCAACTTTTGATAAATTTCAGGATACATCTTCTGGGCGCAATCTGGACAAATACCGTGGCTGAATTCTACTTCTGAGTGTTCCCTGATGTATCTCTCAATCTTTGTCCAGTTACCGCTTTCATCCTTAATCATCTTGCAGGAGGCACAAATAGATAAAAAGCCTCTCAATACTTTCAATTCCTCTTGAATGACTTTCTTGTCTGTAATATCACGATTGCTCCCCCTTATCCCCCTATTCTCACCATCTTTACTGTAAACCGTACGGCAAACATGATGTATCCAGCGCTCATCCCCATCTTTTTTTATAATACGGAATTCCATCGGTTCTACTTCACCTTCAGTCAATTTGATATGGGCATGAGTTTTCCAGTTCTGCCAGTCATCAGGGTGAATAATTTTCTTTAAGATATCCTTATCTGCAAAGAACTCTTCAGGGCTGTACCCCGTTATATTGGTACATGAGGGTGAGACATAAACATAATTCCCTTCAATATCCTGCCAGTATTCCCAGTCATAAGCAAATTCGGCAACAAGACGGCATTTCTCTTCATTCTCGTCAAGCTCATCTTCAAGAGTTTTTAATTGTTGAGCAAAGTTGTTGAGCTGAAGCAGCATACTATGGATTGTTTCTCGATATCGTCTCTTCATTTCATCACCAGTATGGAATGTGAAATCTAATGCACTGACGTTACACGCTTTAAAAAACAGGCCAGTCAGCCCTTTAACCCATATTGCAGTGAGTTTTTCTTGTGTGCAATATCTGTTCAACCTCTTGTTTTGTGAAAGAGGTGGTATCTTGCGAATGCAGATAAACTATACACTCCTGACAGATATTAAGAACAGCCTGATAATCATTTAGTTCCCGGGCTGCTTCCCAGCAGCTTGTATCTTCTTGCATACTACGGACAGCACAGTCTGCAGATGTTCTGCAATGCATTATCTCCCAGCAGGGTTTTTTCTTTAACGTTTTCATATTCACTTACTCCTTACTTAAAAGAATCTGTTGATCTTAAGGACAACCTATTTCATGGTCTTTAAGTGTAAAGAATTGCCTTCCCTTAAATTTTAAATATTTGTTAAATGATTCAATTCACAACTCTGATCTTCAGTCTTGTTGCTAGAAAAAATAACGGAAGCGGACTTCCAACTTGTTGCTGTTTTGCTTCTCCCCATATTCAGTAGATTCACCACCATTAAGGTATGAAAATCGAAACCGCATTTCCCAGTTGGTAAACCCTGTATACATAACCTCCGGGGTTATCGTATAGCTCTTGTCCTCCAGGTTGATAATTGTTGTCAGAGCGGGAGTAAAATAGAGAATATCAAAGGGTTCCTTCTGACTAAACCTGGCGTAGAGGTAATTGCGTCCCAGGAAGGGTCTGCCATATCCACGCAAACTTGCTTCCCTGGCTCTTGCAAGCAATTCATCGGAGCCTGAATTTTCTCCGTCAAGAATAAGCTGAAAAAAGCGAGCCAGTTCTTCTTCTGTGTAACCGGCACCATTACGATAATATTCAATGATTGAAGTAATATCATGTTTCGACAAATAGCGGAGGCCTAACAGATAGGAAAGCGCAGAAATTTCTTGAGTTGAGATGGAGTCATCTTCATGGAGAATGAATTTTTTATGGTTAGGCGTGTATGCCATCTCACCATGGATTTCAAAATTTGTAGACAGGTTTTTTGCAAAATCAACCCCAAAGCTTGTGGATCGGCTGTCTCCGGCAAATAAAACCAAATCAATGTCTGTGTCCCTATAAAGCAAATATAATTTAGCAGCGAAATTCATGTTGTCCAGGGCGCCGAAATCCTCATTCACGTGCTCATAGACCGGAAGGGCGACAGCGGTAAATGCTGCATTTTGCAGGTCCCCGGAAAAACTTTTTATCAATTCCATTTCGGCAGTAAAGTATCCCTCTAAAGCATCTTCCGGGTTGTTAGGATCTTTTCTCCGGTTAATAAAGCCAACCGGATTCCATGCATATCCCTTGCCCCACTTGTAAGACTTTTTTCCGATGCCATAAGTTACAAGAGGTGATGGTTTGATGCTGATATAGGC
>JBDLJI010000270.1:0-3718 GCA_039714455.1 Thermodesulfobacteriota bacterium | reverse complement strand
TTTCTTGCTGAGTTGACGACCTTTCTTTTTGGCATTCAACTTGGCCTTGCGCATCCTTTCCCGGTATACATCCAGAGGCAGCAGATAGATGAACAGGCGCACCTCCAAGGTCATCTTCCTGTCAAGGAACACCTTTTCCTCGATTTTATCAATTTCATACTTCTCTATGGTACGTACGATCCGGACAAAATCCAACTCGATAACCTTATCGTCCTGGAGCTGGTACACCTGCCTGTTGGATTGCAGACGACACAGAAAATCACCTAATCTTTCCAGGATGCCCTTCAGCGCAGTGATGTGCATGTACGCCAGATCCCTAATGACCAGATCACCCTCGTTGACTACATCCAGGGTCATCGTGGAGTTCGTCGCGTCCTGCTCAGTGAATCCATTCAGGCTGAGATCGACTATTTTACCGGCCACTAAATCGTATTCAAACTGAATCCTGACAGTAGCCGGCGAACCGCTCCCACCGCAACCGGGAAAATATTCCGCAAACGAAGCATCCACCTGAAAGCAGACAGAATCCTTGATCAAAATCCTCTTGAACTGATCACAACACATTAAGGGGACTTTTGAGCACTGCCTGTTCAATAACTCTCCTACAGCTTTTTTGAGAAAAGAAACCGCATACTGATTGAATCGTTCATCCAGCGACTGTCTCTTGATGTTGATTCCATACCCCAATTCCAGCTTGGTAGCGAGGTCGTTGAGACTCTCGGTAGCCAAGTCGTCACTGTTGATGGCCAACAGGCAGAGGAAGGTGAAGCCGTTGAGCAACCCGCTTCGTTGTACGAACTTGCTTTCTAGCGCAAGTTGCTCTATTTCCTGAGGCTCAAAAAAAGTATTGAGCTGTTTCCTGATGGAGTCTTCGATGAAGCTGTAATCTTGTTTTTTTGCTCTCCTAATGGTTTAAAATTATTGAAATAATTAAAAAAATCGCTTATAATCATTTTAACTGAAACTTAAACGCTTAACCGCCGGGAGTGATTAACAATCATTCCCAGCTAAAAAGGGTGCCATTATGAGGCTGGGGTCGGGTTGATTTGCTATGCCTGGACAACCTGTTGAAATATAAAGATAATGCAAGCTTTCTCCCTTAGCCTGACGGCTATGGTCCTGCCCCCCCCTCTTCCTTATAGCCGGTAGCATGACACCTACCGCAGTTGTAAGGCTTCTTCTCTCCTTTGCGATAAAGCCTCTACCCCTTTGTGGTATTACACGAGAAAAGAGAAGAAAGGGGGGAGGATCACAACGGCGGAGAGAGCATAAGAGTGCGTACTTATGCAGGGGAAAAGATATATTTTTCCATTATCAGGAAGCATTACCCCTTAATAAGGGACCTTTTAATGGCCGACCTCATTTATTGATGTTAAAACTAACCGAAATCAGACGGATCACCTATAACCAATTATCACCAGTGGAATTCCCATGCTGAACAAAAACAATTCATTTAAACAAAATGCAATAAAATCAGGCGTTGGGATTTTATTATCTATCCTAATATTCTTTTCTGCCGGGATACAACTTCCGGTATTAGATTCCAAAGCAGATGCCTATTTTAGAGAATCAATTACTAAAGCTGGAATATCTTATGCCACATGCAGGGTAATAAACGCCACTGTTTCAATTGTACAACAATCAACCTTGCAGTTAGAACCCGCTGGAGTTGGATTGTCTTTAGCTGCTGGACAAATATTAGACCCGATTAATGACATGATAGAACGTCTATCTGATGTGTTAGTAATGGCAATCACATCATTAGGTGTTCAAGAACTGACCTATGAACTCAGCTTAACACTTGCACCACCAATTTTTGCAGCTATCCTCTTTACCCTGTCAATCCTTTTATGGTTTCAAAACGAAAGAATCATAAAAATCCAAAAAGCAGCAATGAGCATTCTCTTGATTGTTGGTATTGCTCGTTTCTGCCTTCCTATCTCATCTATCGCAAATGAGTTTCTTCAAGACAATTTCTTTGATGACAAAATCTCAAAAGCCAATAACGAATTAACTCTTGGAGTTGCTGATCTGGAGAAGTTAAAAGAGGTTTCGTTCCCAGAGCATGATGGGGTTATGAAAACAATTGAGAATAGTGCTTCGCTTCTCAAACAAAAGTCAATCCAGTTCAAAAATGCTATCGCAGTCACTGTCAACAATAGTGGGAGCATCATAGAAAATCTCTTAAAACTGACATTTCTATACGTTGGAATCTTTTTAGTTCAAGTAATCATATTGCCTTTGCTAATCTTTTCCATTCTTTACAAAATATCAACTCTCTCTTTTCTGCAAACATGACAAAGAGCCTGTTTTAATTCCTTCTGTTGCCCCCTTTTCCTTGAAATGGGTAACGATCGTTGATGCCAAAGAGCAGCAACAAATCCTGGTACGTCCTCTATTGTCCCTTTTTTTATTGAGATTTAATTTAACTCTGACCCATTTATTGGCTCCTCGCTGGATGGATTCCCCCTGTTTCATTGTTCAAACACCAGGATAGTAATCAGCAGGGCGGCAAGCAGGATCAATGCCGTCATTCCAAGTGGTGTCAGCAGGAAATAGGCAATATCGAATTTGCCGGCTTTGTAAGAAATCAGGAAATTTCAGATCGTGCCATCTTTTTTTCACCGTTAGATTCAAACAAGCATTTCCAGGCACGGTTAGCCAAAAACTTTTTTACATCACAAATGCATAAAGAATCATTGCACGCCAATGCTTTTGGGTGCCCCCCAATGCTGACAGCAAACAAATATCCCTATTTATCTTGCAACAACAAGAAAATAGCTGTTAGCTTCCAACCATTCTATTGATCAGCAAAATGCAACCAGGTATGGAGTCTTCTGATGCATATCCCCTTGTTGAGATTCGGCAGGTCAGCTGACCTGAATCACCGCACTGCCTGCTTCCTATTCCTGAGCCTGTTGATCTAATAGCTTGATTCTGGAATTACAATGTAACCGCCCAAAATAATATTATTTTTTTGCACATAAAGCTTGTTTGCCGGCTTGGGAGCATGTTAAATATCTAGTTGATATTGAATGATTTATTGCTAATTGAGTGAAAGTGACATGTATAGAGCAACAAACCCCTAATTAACTCTCACAGATCCCTCTTTACTGATGCCAATCATCTTGCCTGAAAATGATTGATCTTTTTGATGAAAAAATTGTGAGAGGCGCTGTTTTTCCGGTATACTTACAACAACTGCTATCAATCAATAACACCTACTGCCTATTTGCACATTTTGAGGCCCCATTAATTCAACAGGCTCATGTATGAAATTAAGATGGACGTTTGTCATATTTCTTGTTTTTTCCCTCATTGGTTTAACCGGTGTTGCCTGGACCCAGGAAACCGTTTACCGGCTCGGTGTTCCCGAGGGTCATACTACACCTCTCTATGAGCGACTGTTCCGCACCCTTGAAAATAAAGGACTGATCATCGGTGAAAATATGCAGATTGTCCCGATAGACCTGACCGATTTTCAAACCGAAACCGGTAAAGAAAAAATCCGCCGGGAGATTGCGGAGAAATGCGATCTTTTTTTCACCACCGGGGACCATCTTGTTATCATCTTGGCCGTTAAAATACAATCCCCATTGCTTTTTGTCGGTATTGCCGGCTCGGAACATACGTTGCCTCCCACCATGCAGAAAAACAGCACCGGATTTTACCGGGACTCAAGAGTATCTGATTATAACGGATTCTGTTGATGGGTTAA
>JBDLJI010000269.1:0-3721 GCA_039714455.1 Thermodesulfobacteriota bacterium | reverse complement strand
GTCTGAAACTTGACCTTAAAGGCCTTGCAAAGCCAGAGGTGTGGGGAGGAGCCACTATTCATGCTTTAACAACTATTTTTCTTTTGTCCTTATTCCTCTTGGTCACTCCTGCAATTGGACTGGCTATATTGACCGATCTTAATCTGACACAGGTAGGATTGATCGCTTTTGCCTTGAGCTTTTCCAGCACGGTATTTGCCGTTAAATTCCTTGAAGAAAAAGGGGAGATGAAGGCCTTGCATGGTCGTTCCGCCATTGGCATTTTGATAATGCAGGATCTCATGGCTGTGCTCTTTCTTACCTTGTCAAAAGGTGATTTTCCCTCTATATGGGCCTTATCCATCCCTCTGGTATTAATAGCTGTCAGGCCCCTATTGCTTTATATAATTGATCATATAGGCCATGGGGAGTTGCTCCCCCTATCTGGTTTTTTTATCGCTTTGGTTGTTGGCACTACCAGCTTTTCTTTTGTGGGACTAAAGCCAGATCTTGGTGCTCTAATTGTCGGCATACTTGTTGGCTCCCATGCACGCTCCACAGAACTGTCCCGTTCACTTTATAGTTTTAAGGATCTTTTTCTGGTCGGCTTCTTTTTTCAAATAGGGCTGACTGGAATTCCTCAGTTAGAGCATGTGCTAATGGCCCTGCTTCTTGTATGTGTGCTTCCTGTCAAATCCTTTATATATTTCATTGTACTGACCCGATTCCATCTTCGTGCGAGAACAAGTCTGCTATCAACTTTAACACTCTCCAATTATTCCGAATTTGGCCTGCTTGTTATGGCAATTGCCGCCAAGAAAGGGTGGATCAGTCCAGATTGGCTTATCATTGCTGCACTGGCTCTTACATTTTCCTTTCTTGCAGCAGCACCATTAAATATCAAGGCAAATGCCCTCTATGACCGTTTAGCCAAGTTTCTCCAACGATTTGAAACGAATACTCGCCATCCCGATGATTACGAACTGGACCTTGGCGTTGCAGATATTCTTATTTTTGGTATGGGTCCGTTCGGAACCATGGCTTATGACACTACGAGGGAACGTGTTTCAAACAAAGTAGTTGCAGTAGATTATAATAAGAAAATCGTAGAGGAGCACCTTAACGCCGGTCGCCAAGTGATCTGGGGGGATGCCACAGATTACGATTTCTGGCGCAAAATCAATCTAAAAAAAATCAAGATCATTATGCTGGCCATGACAAAACATCAGGCAAATCTTCTGGCGATTCAGGAAATTAAGAACGCTGGTTTTCAGTGTCCAGTTACCGCTATTGCTCGTTTTGAAGATGAGCGGCTGGAACTTGAGAAGGCTGGCGCCACGGCGGCATATAATATTTTTTCTGAGGCGGGTGCTGGCTATGCAGATCATGTGTGTAAGGCCACAGGGTTGGTCTGCAAGACTGGGTTTGTCGTGCCAACCACCAAAATATCATCAATCAAATAGAAACAAGAAGAGTGACGATGCTAACCCGGCAAGTTTGGGTGGCCGCTGGTAATAATGACCGCCCAAACTAAAGATTTCATGAAGGAATCTACAGCCAGCCAGATTGAAGATTACAACTGGTAATCATAACCTCGGCGGTTAATATATCTCCCTACTATATTGACCGAGGCATAAGTCAAGATTGCCAGTGAATATATTAAATCTGGTTTGACCTGGTGACAGTTAGATTATTGGCAAATAAGTCCCCAGGCAGTCCCCAGAAAGCATGCCACCTCAGCTAACAGTTTGAATATATAGGGAAAATTCTTTTTCGGATGCGGGTTCGACTCCCGCCGCCTCCACCAATAATTCCACAACCTGTTAAATTAACAGGACTTATTTTTGATAAATTAGCCTCTAAACAGCTACTGGTACAAAGTACTGGTACAAAGTTGGAGGCTTTTTTATGTTACGCACACCAAACTATTTACAAAGAAACAGTTATGGATGAACTGATAACAGGTTAGCGTATTTTTTTTGGGAGTTTGCTTCGTGGTAATCCAGACAGAATTTGACTGCTTGCGAAAGTTTTCATGTGACTCCTCCTGGTTGTTGGGTTAATAAAACATAGGTTTCCATGAGATTATTATAGGCATCATACACCTTATAGAAAACCTGAAGGTGGCTAAATCATATATGTTGGCAAGCAATGTTTACTTTTATAAAAATGAAACCCCAACAGATATTCTTCTGTTGAGGTTTGTTATTCAAAATAAATCATTAAATACTTATTAGTTTTTAATGTCCTGCATCATGATGCCATTCCGGTAAAAGTACTATTGAGTTAGGATTAAATCCCTGCTTCTTTAATGTATCCATGCTTGCCACAACCTCTTCCTTGTCGAGATCGATCACTGTGACTGAACCGTCATCCATGCCAGGCAAACCCAGCAGATTGTTCTGCACAAAGGCTAATTTTTCATCCGGTGAGAAAGAGACATGGTGGGCTCCAGCCCCGACCTTTATAGTTTTTAAAAGCTTGGGTTTCAATAAGTTGTCACCACTGAGATCAAAAATGTGAAAATGACCTGGGTTTGCAGTGGTAACATAAAATCGATCACCTTTTTCATTAAAGTACATCTCAAGTGGAACACCGCTGCCTAGTGGGGAGAAATCAAATATTTCGTTAAAAACAAAGTCTTTCTTTGCCGCATCCCAAACTCCTGCCCAGATTGTTCCACCGAACATGTTTGTGACATAAGCAGTGGGTGGTTCAGCTCCAGGCACAAAAAGAACCTCAACCGGGGCTACACCCGAAGGTGAAGGTTTATTTGAAAGCTTATGGCTTGTAAGCTCCTTTCCTGTGCTGACCTCAAGAACAGTTACAGTTTCACCAGCATCGCCCAGGTCAGAAGCACGAACCGTACTTGTAATTATCATACGATCAATATCCTCATTGACTGCAATCCCATGAGGATAAGGTTTGGATGGTGAAATTACTTTAATTGTTTTACCCGTATCAACCGCACCGACTATGACCTTGCTTGACCCCATACAAGTGAGGAACCATGTTTTGTTGTCCTCAGAAAAAACTACATCTTCACCAACCTGACACTCTGGAACTGCGATTTTTGTCAAACGATATGGGAATCTATTCATATCCATGATATACAGGTCACTTTTCCCCAGAGCTGTAATAAAAGCCTTTGTGGCATCATTGTTGTAGAAGATATGATGGTTGACAAGGTCTGGTGGCAGTGGAATGTCCATCAGTATTTCGCCAAATTTTTCTGAGGCTGGATCAACGTCAACTATGGCGATTCCTTCACGGCGGATTGTTTGTTGCGGCTTGGACTCATAGTTTAGCATGGCCAGAATTTCGGCATGGGGAACTGATGGAATCAGGCTAAATGTTATTGCACTTATGGTAAGTAGAATTGTAAACCATTTCATAATGTACACCTCCTTTGAAAAATCCAAAGAACTCAGATCTGTCCTGACAACAGAGGTGATCCTTTTTGCTGATGGTCACGTTAAGCTCTCAGCGAACAATTTGGGGCTTAATGGACCAAATAAAGTGAGAATAATTCTCATACTATAAATAAATATGTAAGAATGATAAGAGTAGATGTCAAAATATAAAAGGCTTCAAGATGTACAGTGTACATGTTGAGTCAGAATCTTGTATGACAAAACTCAATAGTCGAGTAGCCCGGGGGAATCTCACCCCCAGGCTCTCACAGAATCGGACGTGACAGTCTCCCGTCATCCGGCTCCTATCGTCCAGCCTTTTAGTTGAA
>JBDLJI010000268.1:0-3731 GCA_039714455.1 Thermodesulfobacteriota bacterium | reverse complement strand
TCACCCTTGACTCGGCCATAGGCATCTGCTGCGTGAACAGCGGCCTGTTCATGCCTTACAAGAACATTGGTAATACTGGATTTTTCCAGCTCGTCAAATAAATCGATTATCACTCCACCGGGAAACCCGAAAATAACTTCAACTCCCTGCTCTTCGAGACATTTAATAATCGCTTCTGCGCCTGTCACTTTCATAAAAACTTCCTTAAATTCGTATTTTACTCTAAATGTGCCCTTAATTTGGAGATATATGGACACTCTCTAAAGACCCGAAATATTGATTCAGCACAGGTCTATTCTCTGGTTTGGTAAAAATAAAAAAAATCTTAGAAAAGAAAGGAATATATAGCACCATAACCGGACTTGTCAAGCCAATGTTTAAGCGGAATGGTTGCTCACAGGCTCTTTAGGAAAAATGAATATTTGGTAGGTGAGGTATTATTCTCGTTTATGGATTCAACTGTTAACGTGACACTAAATTATGATATAGTCAGTGTATTGTCTTTAGAGTCTGGAAACATTTTTGTCTGACGTCCTTTTTCTAAAAAAAACTTAATAGCTGCCATCCCCTCTGCTCCCAAATCTTCCGAAAAAGTATTCACATAAAGCCCGATATGATCGTTGATTACAGAGTCTTCAAGTTCCCGGGCATGCTCTTTAATATAATGACTGCAAAGTTCACTATTTGTTTGTGCCCAGATGATACTTGCTTTTAACGCCTTATCAATTTTTTCTATGAGGTCCATGCCGAGTGAACGCTTCACAGCGATTCCTCCCAGTGGTATGGGATATCCCGAAATTTCCTCCCACCAGCTCCCAAGATCTTTGATAAGTTTAAGTCCCCTGCTCTCGTAAGTAAACCTGCTTTCATGGATGATGACCCCACAGTCAACCTTTCCAGATTCAACAGCAGGCATGATTTCATCAAAACGCATCATGACAATATTCTGCCACTCGGGCTTATATAATTTCAGGAGCATGGCAGCTGTTGTATATTTTCCTGGCACTGCAACAGTCATTTTTGCAATATCGGTCGGTTCAACTTTTTGACTGGCTACCAACAAAGGCCCGCAACCACGCCCAAGGGCTCCACCAGCTTTCAACAAAACATAATCTTCCAGAACATGACCAAAAGCATGAAAGGAAAGTTTTGTTATATCAAGGCGCCCCTGTAATGCCCACTCGTTTAAGGTCTCTACATCTTCAAGCCTTTCCGGTTGCAGGCTCCACCCAGTATGAGGGATATACCCTTTAACCAGGCCACAGAAGATATAGGTATCATTGGGACAGGGAGAGAATCCAATAGAAAGCGATTTCATATAACTACCAGAAATTGTGTGCTCATTAAGTCGCTGTTGGGGCGTATTCCCGCAGAACGACCTCAACCACCCAGCAAATTTCATCAATGGCATCTTCGAGCATCCAGTTTGCTGTATCACGATCTTCAACCATATTACTGATACAACGCAACTCAACACAGGGGACTTTAAAAGTATTACATACCATTGCCACAGCAGCTCCCTCCATGTTCTCACACCCGGCAGCAAATTTTTCCCGTAGATATTCTCCACGCTTTCTTGTGCCACTGCAGCAGTTGACAGTTACGAAATTTGCCGCTCTAAATTCTATTTCATTGACATTTAAAATATTCTTGCAGTTTGAAACAAGTTCATTATTAAATAAATAGTGAGTGTGCAATTGTGAAAGTCCAGAATCAAAATCCAGGATATCATCCTGCATGCAGATGCCGAAATCACCGAAAATTTCTTGTTGAGCCAGGCATATGTCAAGCAGATTTATGCCACTGCCAAGATATGCACCACCAACTCCTATATTTATCACACCATCAATATTAGAACCATGAAGAGCCAAATAGCTGCTAAGATTTGCAGCAGTTGTAATGGGCCCCATTCCGGTGACCAAAACTTTTAAATGTTCTGCGGATAAAAGAAATTGTTTTAATGGTTTTATTTCTTTTTCAGTGGCAGCCGCAACAAGTAACATGTACAACACCTCTAGTTTGTTATTGAAAAGATAGCACGTCTTTGAAAGTTAGGGTATTTTCGTCCTGACAGCAACCACTTTTCTTTTACCTCAACACTCTCTGAATTAACATGAATCCCGATTTTAACTTTGAATCATATCAGTATGATCTGCCTGCAGATCAAATTGCCCAGTTCCCTGCTGCAATAAGAGACAAGTCTCGACTTTTTATGATCGATTGCAGAAACGACAGTATGCAGGATCTGAATTTTACAGACATTCTGAGTTTTTTTCAGGCTGGTGATCTCCTCGTAGTTAACGATACTAAAGTATTCCCAGCCCGACTTGAGGGGAGAAAGGACACTGGTGGAAAGATTGAATTGTTTCTATTGGACTACCCTGATTTTAATAGTCTTGACATGATGGAAAGACCCACCGGCCAGGCAATTGCCCGAAAGGGTTATTGTCTTACCGTAACAGGTTTGCTGAAAAGCTCCAAAAGGCCCAAGGTGGGATCACGACTTTTTTTCAGTCCGGCAGTTGAGGCAGAACTCCTGCAATTTCTTTCAGATGGGAAAGCAATTGTGAGACTCTATATTAATGCAATCAATGATGAAAGCCCTGAAGAAATATTGATGCAATGCGGCAGGGTCCCCCTACCACCATACATCCATAGAGATGAGGAGGATCACCCCGATGACCGTGGACGCTACCAGACTCTTTTTGCCAGAAAATCAGGTGCAATTGCTGCACCAACTGCAGGGTTGCATTTCTCTGAAGAACTGCTCCGTAATCTTCAAGAGCGCAACATCCAAATAGCACCTATCACCCTTCATGTTGGATACGGCACTTTCGCACCCGTGAGAGTTAAAGACATACGTCAACACAAAATACACCAAGAGTATGTAGAGGTCAGTGCGAAAACAGCAGAGTTAATAAATCAAACACGAAAAGCTGGGAAAAAAATCTGGACTGTGGGAACAACCACGGTACGAACTCTGGAATTTGCCGCTAATAAAGATGGACAGGTAGAGGCCAAACAGGGATGGTGCGGACTTTATATTTATCCCGGGTATGAATTTAAAGTGGTTAACGCTTTGATTACCAATTTTCACTTACCCGGATCTTCACTTCTCTTTCTGGTTGCGGCACTTGCCGGCAGGTCAAACATACTCCGGGCCTATCAGATGGCAATACAGCTTGGTTATCGCTTTTACAGTTATGGGGATGCCATGCTGATCATTACCTGATTGCAACAGTCCCCTGCAAAATCAGTCCTGTTAAATTTTCACTGGGATATAATTGTCAGGCGGTGGCGGAACAGTCTGCTTTGCTTTTAGTGGTCGCAGGAGAACCAGAAGAACTGCTTGTAGTTTTTTCGGTCTTTGTTGATGTGCTTTTTGTTGATTTATCTTTAGAGGTTGAACCTGAACCATTGGAGGATTTACTGCTGTAACCATCAGCATACCACCCTCCCCCTTTCAGCTGAAAAGAACTCTTAGACACAAGTTTATTTACCGGGCCGGAACAATCAGGACAGTTTGTTAATGGATCCTCTGTCATACGCTGAATAACTTCAATAACTTTACAACAGGATGTGCATTCATATTCATATATCGGCATTTTGTCATATACTCCAGTTCATAATATATTCCCCGGCCTCAAGGGGAACGCATTTCACATGTGGTAATTCTTCTTCAATATTACTCTCCAATATCCTTTCGGTGGCAAATATTAATTTCGATCCGC
>JBDLJI010000267.1:0-3750 GCA_039714455.1 Thermodesulfobacteriota bacterium | reverse complement strand
CGATAAATCCATCGGTACAATTTTTTAAAAACACATGGAAAAATTTATCTCAGCAGATTGACGGGAACGCATTAGGCGCTGAACCGGAAAAGGGCGCAGAATCTGTTATCATGTGGTCCCATCCCATCAGTGGAACTGTAAGAGCCAAACCTGCAGCTGATGAAGATCTACTGGTCCTGAAGATGGCACTTGAGGAGTTGTCGAGCCGTGAAGTAGCCCAACAGGGCGATATACATATTGCTGCGGTTGAGGCTGCTGTTATTCGTGCTTTAAACGATGGTATTGTTACCGGGCCGGAACCCCGTATCAAAAGAAATTTTAACCCTGACAGGGACGCCGGGCTTGACCGTTCATTCTTTACAGCCAGAATTTTCAGTCTGCAGTGGCATATTACCCAGACCTGTGATCTGCACTGCCGCCATTGCTATGACCGCAGCCAGTATCAACCGTTATCTCTGCAGCAGGAACTATCCATCCTTGACGATTTTACAGAATTCTGCACTTCCCGTAATGTCCATGGCCAGGTGACGTTCACCGGTGGCAACCCTTTGCTTCATCCTGATTTTGAAAAGTTATACAGGGAGGCGGCAGAGAGAGGATTTACCATAGCCATCCTTGGCAATCCCGCCTCCCGCAAAGAGATTGAGCGCCTTAATGCTATCCAGCCACTTGCCTTTTATCAGGTAAGCCTGGAGGGGCTGGAAGAACATAATGATTTCATGCGTGGCGAAGGGCATTTCAAAAGGGTGTTGACATTTCTTGGTTTGCTGCGGGAACTGAATGTCTATTCCATGGTCATGCTCACCCTGACAAAAGCCAATATGGACCAGGTTCTGCCACTTGCTGAAATTCTTCGTAACCGTTTAGATCTTTTCACTTTCAACAGGCTTTCATTGATCGGTGAAGGCGCAAATCTCATAACTGCTGACCCTGAAAAATTCCCGGCCTTTCTCAAGGCATACTCCGAAGCGGTTGATTCTAATCCCTGTCTTGGAGTAAAAGATAACCTTCTTAATATTATCTACCATGAGCAGAAGATGCCTCTTTTCGGGGGATGCACAGGGTATGGCTGCGGTGCGGCTTTTAACTTTATGGCTGTATTGGCCGACGGTACTGTGCATGCCTGCCGCAAGTTCCTGTCGCCCCTTGGCAGTCTTATGGACCGGTCTCTCTCTGAGATCTATAATTCAGCTGCTGCCAACCGCTATAGGGATGGTGCAGAGGAATGCCGGGACTGCAGGTTGAATTCCGTCTGTCGTGGCTGCCTTGCAGTCTCTCACAGTCATGGGCTGGATATTTTTACCGAGAAAGATCCCTACTGTTTTTTCGAAGGCTGAGATCCAAATTTTATTTCTCAATGAAGAGCCAACTTCTTATAAAAAAATTTGTGCAGAATGTTTTAGGCTGCACATGCCCTGACAAAGTTTTTGAGCAAATCGAAGACAGGCATGTATTACCTTCTTCATCTCCCCATTCTAGGAGTATCACGATTGGTGGGAGGCTTCTTATATATGTTTGGGAAGTTGACGGGCTACAGGATGTGCAGGAAGGTCTTCTTGTAATGCTTCAAACAGGTAAAGAGGAAAGAGATGCACGTGGCCTGAGTCGTTTCAGGGCCGTTCTGGCGGTTGAAACTCCTCATGCAGTTGCACCCCGGGCCAACCAATATTTTTCTTTGTTAGAAGGCAAAGATGACCGCATGCATATCCATGTAGTCCCTCTGAAGGATCTGAAGAATTTCTTGCCGGAATACAGGTAAATTCCCATACGTTCACTTGACAATAATTCTTTTCGTGCAGAAGTTTTAATTACGAGATTCAAAGGCTGCCTGAAAGCCTTGAAGGGAAGTTTATTCTAATGGTATAGAGGAAATTGGCAAGGGGGTGTTGATCATGCAGAGAACAAAATATGACCCCGTTGATACCGATTGTGTTGTCAGTGCCGCAAACTATCTGGAAGTAAGTGAGTTTGTTATTTTCAGGGATGCGTATACGGCCTGGTATGGAAAGAAAGCTTCTGAAAAACAGGTTGAAAAGGTTTTTGTGGAGTATCTGGTAGAAAATAAGGTGCCTTTCTGGGTTCGTAACTACTCCAGGAGTCGTATCCCGGAAAAAATTGCACTGAGAGATCAGACCAAAGAGGACTCACGGACAGCGAACAATTTATTGTACCTTGCCACCATCATCGCTGAGTATGTGCTGCTGGCCAGTTATCTTGTCATACGGTAAAAAAGTAACCATGTGCTCTAAACATTTCCTAACACCCATACGCGCCATTTATCCATGGAATAGCGATTCAGAAACGCAGGTGGTTGGTCAGGCAGTGCAGCAAGGAGATGTTCTTCTTCATGTGGCATGAAGCCGGAGAGGATATGTAATTTCGCCTTCCAGAATGAAGGTGAATTGAAAAGGTCAGCTAGCAGGCTGTGATGCAGATTTGCCATGAGGACATCCACGTCTGTATCAGGGAGTTCTTTTCTGAGATCAAGCTGCCAGACTTGAATCGTTTTTTGAACGTCGTTGTATAGAGCATTCTGCTTAGTTACTTCGCACGCCAGAGAGTTATAGTCAACAGCCACCACAGAAGATGCCCCCAACCGGGCTAAACCGATTGACAACAGTCCGGTTCCGCAGCCAAGGTCAAGTCCGGTAAATTCCGAGCCTAATTCACTGCAATAGCTGATAAGTGCTTCCAGGCAAAGACGGGTGGAAGGGTGAAAACCATTGCCGAATACGACGCTGGGGTCAATCCTGATATCTGCAGGATCTTCATTCCAGATCGGGGCAACTGTTAAAGGACCGATTGTAAAAGGGACAACCTCATGTCCCATTTCCCAGTCATTATAATCAATATCTGCCTGGTAAAAGAGTTGGCATCCACACTGTTGGCAGAGTTTTTCTACCAGATCGGTTTTAGGCTTATGGAAAACCAAAATAGTTTTGTCATCCTCAACCCAGGAACCGATAAGGTCCGGATCATCAAGGGCAGGAATACCCATGCCATCGATATGATAGGTGTATATTCTGGAATATCTGGAATAGGGAGGTTTGAGCATAATATCGCTTCAATTTTATAATAATATGTTTTACATGTTTGATACTCTAGGAGCCTGTATTAGTGTATTACATAAAGACAGCAGGTAAAGAAAATTCTGGAATAAATATATGGAAAACTACAAATTGGTTTTACCGGGACACCTCAATCATTATGGCTATCTCTTTGGAGGCAACCTCCTGCAATGGGTTGACGAGGTTGGCTGGATTGCAGCCAGCCTGGACTACCCGGGCTGTAATTTCGTCACCATCGGTATGGACAAGGTCGAGTTTAAGAAAAGCGTCCGTCAGGGAGCGCTGCTCAGGTTTGAAGCCAAGCGGTCCAGAGAAGGAAATACGTCGGTACAATATACGATTGATGTTTATCGGCACGATATGAAAAGCGGTGATGATGAACCGATTTTTTCGACCAATACCACCTTTGTCTGCATCGACAGCCAGGGAAAAAAATGCGGGCTCAGCGGGTTTATTGAAAAAGTAAAATAACGGCTGAGCACCAATAAAACAAGTTCCCTAATGATTATCCCAGCTAAGCCGTTCAATTTGGTTTAGTAGTTTTATCATGGTCTTTCCCTGGCATTTTTTTGGTGTTGATAATTGCGGCAGTTCAGTCATCATTTAAAGGCTCTTGCTATTGATTTTTCTATTCTTGCCGGTTACAGGTGCAGGGTATTGTTGGCCTGAACCATTCCGGGCA